>NZ_JBDJLK010000145.1:0-8164 GCF_039673335.1 Pseudomonas sp. TWI929 | reverse complement strand
GGGTAACGCGCCCCCTGTAGGAGCGGCTTTAGCCGCGAAGAGGTCGGCACAGGCCACACATCAGGTACGGAACCTGCGCACCAGCGTATCCAGCTCATTGGACAGCCCAGCCAGGCTCTCCGAGTCCTGGCGCGCCGCCTGGGCCAGCTCGGCCACCAGTTGCGCATCGCCATGAATCTGGCTGATATGCCGGTTGATGTCCTCGGCTACCTGGTGCTGTTCCTCGGCTGCCGTGGCGATCTGGGTGTTCATGTCGCGGATCACATCCACCGACTCACGGATCTGCCCAAAGCTGTCGCGAGCCAGGCCAATGCGGCTGACCGACTGTTGCGAAACCTCCAGGCTGGCATGCATCTGCTCGGCAACTTCGGCAGTGCGGCTGGCCAGGTTGCCCAGCAGGCCGTCAATTTCGGCGGTGGAGTCGGCAGTACGCTTGGCCAGGGCCCGCACTTCGTCGGCCACCACGGCAAAGCCACGGCCCTGCTCACCGGCACGGGCGGCTTCGATGGCGGCGTTCAGAGCCAGCAGGTTGGTCTGCTCGGCAATCGAGCGGATGGTGCCGAGGATCGACTGGATGGCGTTGCTGTCACGCTCCAACTGCTGGATCGACTGGGCCGACTGCTCGATCTCCTGGCTCAGGCGGTCGACGCTGTGTACCGCCGCATCGATCTGCTGCTGGCCTTCGCGGGCCTGCTGCTGGCCGCTGTCGGCCGATTGCGCCGCCTGGCTGCAGGAACGGGCCACTTCGTTGGCGGTAGCGACCATTTCATGGAAGGCGGTGGACACCATGTCCACGGCTTCACGCTGGCGGCCCGCTGCTTCTGCCATGTCGCTGGAAACCCGGGTCGAACTGCTGGAGGTGCTGAGGATCTTGCTGGCAGCAGCGCCGATGTGCTGGATCAGGCTGCGAATGGCACCGAGGAACTGGTTGAACCAGCTGGCCAACTGAGCGGTTTCGTCGCGGCCACGAATTTCCAGGTTGCGGGTCAGGTCACCCTCACCTTGGGCAATGTCTTCCAAACCGTTGGTGACGCTGTTGATCGGGCGCACGATCAGCTTGGCAAAGGCCGCACCGACGACGGCGAACACTGCGGCCAGCACCACGGCGATGACGCCGATCAGCCAGGTCAGGCGGGTGGTGGTCTGCATCACTTCGCTTTGCTCGATCAGGCCGATCAAGGTCCAACCCAGCTGTTCATCCGGGTAGATGTTGGCCATGTAGCGCACGCCATCGAGCTCTACTTCGGCCAGCCCTTTGCCGTGCTTGGCCAGTTCGGCGTACCCGTCGCCAAAGCTCGCCAGTTGCTTGAAGTTGTGCTTGGCGTCACGGGGGTCGACCAGTACATTGCCGTTGTTTTCCACCAGCAGCACGTAGCCGCTTTCGCCCAGCTTGATTTGCTGGACGATCTCAGTGAGGCCTTTGAGCGAGACGTCGACGTTGACCACGCCGCCGGGGTTGCCCAGCTGGTTGGCGACGGTGCGCACGGTACTGACCAGCACGGCGTCGTCGGCAGCCCAGTAGTAGGCGCCGGTACGCAAGGTCTTGCCGGGGTTGGCCATGGCCAGTTGGTACCAGGGGCGGGTGCGTGGGTCATAATTGACGAACTTCTGCCCGGCCGGCCAGCCGACGTAACCACCGTCGTTTACCCCGTAGGACAGGTAGGCATAGCTGGGATGCGTGGTGGCCAGGCGGGTCATGAACTCCAGCACTTTGCTGGCCTGGTCGCCCAGTTCGTAGGACGGCGTTGCGCTCATGTATTTGTTCAGTTCGCTGCCCGTGGCGGCGACCAGCGGCTGCGACGCCATATACTCGACGTTCTGGTTGATACCCTGAAAGAAGATGTTCATCGCGTTGCTGACCTGGCGGATTTCCCGGCTGCTGCCGTCGAGGAATCCGTCGCGGGCTTCGCCACGCAGGTTGAGGACCACCAGGGTGGCTACAAGAACGATGGGCAAGCCGGCGATGACCGCGAATGCCCAGGTCAGTTTCTGTTTGATGCTCATCGACGCTCCCGGAATTTTTTATTGTCGACACACGAGGCAGGTAGCAACTGCATCGGCACCATCCGGGTTTTATGAAGCCAAAACACCTGTATTTGTTGGACAAAGTCGCAGTTGGTGACTATTCGGTCGCGTTTGGACGTTTATGGCATACCAAACGCTTGCGATTGTTCAGTGGCAGCAATTGCCGGCAGCGCCATTGGCCAGGTCCTTGAGGATCGGGCAGTCCGGGCGGTGGTCCCCCTGGCAATGCGAAACCAGTTCGCTGAGGGTGTCGCGCAGGCTTACCAGCTCCTCGATGCGCCGGTTCAGCTCATCGATGTGCTGCATGGCCAGCGCTTTCACATCGGCGCTGGCACGCTCGCGGTCCTGCCACAGGGTCAGCAGCTTGCCGACCTCTTCGAGAGAAAAGCCCAGGTCGCGTGAGCGCTTGATGAAGGCCAGGCTGTGCAAGTCTTCGGCCTGGTACAGCCGGTAGCCGCTGTCGCTGCGCGTGGCGGGCTTGAGCAGGCCGATGGATTCGTAGTAACGGATCATCTTGGTACTGAGCCCGCTGCGGCGGGCGGCCTGGCCGATGTTCATGGCGCCTCCTGGGTGCTGCTGGTGGGTTTCCAGGCCTTGAGCCACAGCGCGTTGCTGACCACGCTGACGCTGGACAGGGCCATGGCGGCGCCGGCCAGTACCGGGTTGAGGTAACCCAGCGCGGCCAACGGGATGCCAATCAGGTTATAGATGAATGCCCAGAACAGGTTCTGGCGGATTTTCGCGTAGGTCTTGCGGCTGATCTCCAGGGCTGCGGGCACCAGGCGCGGGTCGCCACGCATCAGGGTGATGCCGGCGGCCTGCATGGCCACGTCAGTACCACCGCCCATGGCAATGCCGATGTCGGCGGCGGCCAGGGCCGGCGCATCGTTGATACCGTCGCCGACCATGGCGACCACACCATTCTGCTTGAGCGCGGCCACGGTCGCAGCCTTGTCGGCTGGCAGCACTTCGGCATGCACATCGTCGATGCCCAGGGCGTCGGCAACCACTTTGGCGCTGCCGCGGTTGTCGCCGGTCAGCAGGTGGCTGCTGATGTGCTGGGCGTGCAGGGTGTCGACCGCCTGCGCGGCGCCGGGCTTGATACTGTCGCCAAAGGCGAACAGGCCTAGCACGCGGGCTTGAGTGCCGCGCTCGATCAGCCACGACAAGGTGCGCCCCTCAGCTTCCCAGGCCTGGGCCTTGGCAGCCAGGTCGCCGGGTTCCAACCCGCTCTCATCGAGCAGCCGGCGGTTGCCCAAGGCCAGCTCGCGGCCTTCCACGTTCCCGGCGATGCCGCGCCCGGTCAGCGACTGGCTGTCGCTGACGCCAGGCACGTCGAGACCTTGTTCGCTGCAGGCGTCCAGCACCGCCTTGGCCAACGGGTGTTCACTGCCGCGCTGAAGAGCACCGGCCAGGCGGTGCAGGTCGGCGCTGGTGCCTGCCTGCGCCTGGCTGTGGACCACCCGGGGGCTGCCGGAGGTCAGGGTGCCGGTCTTGTCGAACACCACCCGGTTGACCGCATGTGCGCGCTCCAGGGCTTCGGCGTCCTTGATCAGAATGCCGTGGCGGGCGGCGACCCCGGTGCCGGCCATGATTGCTGCGGGCGTGGCCAGGCCGAGTGCACACGGGCAGGCGATGACCAGCACGGCAACGGCGTTGATCAGCGCGGTTTCCAGCGGCGCGCCGGCCAGCCACCAGCCGACCAGGGTGATCAGGGCCAATACCAGCACGGCCGGGACGAACACCTGGCTGACCCGGTCGACCAGCTTCTGGATCGGCGCCTTGGCGGCCTGGGCGTCTTCCACCAGGCGGATGATACGCGCCAGCACGGTCTCGGTGCCCAGTGCCTGGGTGCGCACCAGCAGCCGGCCTTCACCATTGATGGCACCGCCGGTGACGCTGTCGCCGGGTTGCTTGGGTACCGGCAGGCTCTCGCCACTGATCAGGGCTTCATCGGCATGGCTGCTGCCATCCTCGACCACACCATCGACCGGGAAGCGCTCACCAGGCTTGACCAGTACCAGGTCGCCCAGGCGCAGCTGGGCGATGGCCACGTCTTCTTCCAGGCCATCGACCACGCGCACGGCACGTTCCGGGCGCAGGGCTTCGAGGGCGCGGATGGCACTGGCAGTCTGGCGCTTGGCACGGCTTTCCAGGTACTTGCCCAGCAACACCAGGGCAATCACCACGGCCGAGGCTTCGAAGTACAGGTGCGGGACCATGCCGGCGGGGGCCTGCGCCCACTGGTATAGGCTCAGGCCATAGCCGGCGCTGGTGCCAAGGGCCACCAGCAGGTCCATGTTGCCGGCACCGGCCCGTACGGCCTTCCAGGCGGCCACGTAGAAGCGCGCGCCGAGAATGAACTGCACCGGCGTTGCCAGCAGGAACTGCGCCCAGGCGGGCAGCATCCAGTGCAGGCCGAACGGTTGCACCAGCATTGGCAACACCAGCGGCAGGGCCAGCAGCAAGGCTGCGCCGACTGCCAGGCGCTCGTTGCGCAGGCGACGCAGGGCAGCACTCTGATCGACTTTGGCCGTTTGCGGCAGGCTGGCGCTGTAGCCGGCTTTTTGCACGGCGTCGATCAGCAGGTTGTCATCGACGGCCGTGAGCACTTCGAGGTGTGCGCGTTCGCTGGCCAGGTTGACGCTGACCTGCTCGACCCCAGGCAGCTTGCCAAGGGCGCGCTCTACACGGCCGACGCAGCTGGCGCAGGTCATGCCGCCAATCTGCAGTTCGACAGTGCGGGTAGGCACGCCGTAGCCGGCTTCGCGCACGGCGTCGACCAGGGCGGGCAGGCTATTGGCCGGGGCCTGGACCCGGGCCTGTTCGGTGGCGAGGTTGACGCTGACTTGTTCGGCGCCGGTGACCTTGCGCAGGGCGCGCTCGACCCGGCCGGCACAGCTGGCGCAGGTCATGCCGGAAATCGGCAGGTCGTATGTAGTGGATGCGGGCATGGCACTCCTCCTTGGACAGGCCTCCAGCATCAACCTTGCCACGCAGGTAAGGTCAATAGCCCAGGCTGGCTCGCTTCAACTCCAGCCCATAGTGCCCCATGGCGATGCGGTATTTGTTGATCTGGCCCGCCTGCAGGTTCAAACGTGTGCTGCGCTGGTCCTCGATACCTGCTGCGCAGCCTGGCATTTGCCCGGGCAGTACGCGCAAGCGCACGTCCACCGGGCCGGGTGGCAGGTTGAACGAAGTGGACTGCTCCTGGAACACCCGCCCGGAGAGCTGATCATTGAGGTAGACGCCGATTTCGCAGCTGGTGGCCACTTCCAGGCGCTCGCGGGAAATGATCAGTACGCTGTAGTCCGAGTTGCCTTCGGCGCTGGCTGGTGGCACCGCAGCCAGCGTGCCCAATAGCCCGACGACGGCCAAAACTGCCCTGAACATGAAAAATCTCCTGCTAGCCTGACATCCAAAGGCGCAGCTTGGCCGACGCGGGCGCGGATTTCCACCCCAGGTGTTGCAGACAGGGCTTGACCTTGCCCTGATGGCAAGCTTGAGACTCGCTGAAAACCTGAAGGAGATAACCCCATGCAAGTGTTCAACGTACAAGGCATGACCTGTGGCCATTGTGTGAAAGCCGTGACCCGGGCAGTGCAGGAGCAGGATGCGGCGGCCAAGGTCGAGATCGACCTGGCGGCGAAGCAGGTGCGGGTGCAGAGTGAGTTGGCGCAGGAGCAGATTCTTACCGCCATTCGGGATGAGGGGTATAAGGCTGAGGTGGCGTGAGGCCCCAGGGCCGCTTTGCGGCCCTTTATGTTGCAAATGTTTTCACATTGATAGGGTCCACAGCAGGTAGAATCAAACACTTGCTTAGCCTGCTATGGATTCCTGATGAACCTGCGAATGGTGCTCATCCTGGGCGCACTCAGTGCGTTCGGGCCCTTGGCGATCGACTTCTACCTGCCCGCCTTCCCGGCCATGGCGCAGGCGTTCGCCACCGATGAAAAACACGTTCAGGCCACCTTGGCCGCCTACTTCCTCGGCCTGTCCATCGGCCAGCTGGCCTACGGGCCGGTGGCTGACCGCTTTGGCCGCCGCAAACCGCTGATGTTCGGCGTCACCCTGTTCACCCTGGCGTCACTGGCTTGTGCCTATGCCCCTAACCTCGACACCCTGGTGCTGGCGCGGTTTGTCCAGGCACTGGGCGGTTGCGCCGGCATGGTGCTGTCGCGGGCCATCGTCAGCGACAAGTGCGACCCGGTGGCCTCGGCCAAAGTGTTCTCGCAACTGATGCTGGTCATGGGCCTGGCGCCGATCCTGGCACCGATGTTGGGCGGGGTGTTGGTGAATGTGTCAGGCTGGCAATCGATCTTCCTCGCCTTGAGCCTGTTCAGTGCCGGCTGCCTGCTGGCGGTCAGCCTGGGCTTGCCGGAAAGCCTGCCCGAACACATACCGCGTCAGCCGCTGTCTGGCGCCTTGCGCCAGTACCTGCGCCTGCTCGCTGACCGGGTGTTCCTCGGGCATGCCTTGACCGGCGGTATCGCCATTGCTGGCATGTTTGCCTACATCGCCGGTTCGCCCTTCGTGTTCATCAAACTGTACGACGTACCGGCCGAGCATTACGGCTGGCTGTTCGGCACCAATGCCGCCGGCTTTATCCTGGTGGCGCAGGTAAATGCACGCCTGTTGGCCAAGCGTGGGCCGGCTTTCCTGCTGGCGCGCGCGGTGTGGATGTACCTGGCTGCCGGCCTGGTGCTGCTGGGCGTGGCGGCACTGCGCCCAGCGCAGCTGTGGCCACTGCTGGTGCCGTTGTTCGTCTGTATTGCCAGCCTGGGCTGCATCATCCCCAATGCCTCAGCCTGCGCCATGAGTGGGCAGGGCGCACGGGCCGGCAGTGCCTCGGCACTGATGGGCTGTGTGCAATTCAGCGTTGCAGCGGGTGCGGCGGCGCTGGTCGGGCTGCTGCATGATGGCAGTGCGGTGCCGATGGCGCTGGTGATAAGCCTGTGCGGGGCACTGGTGGTCAGTGTCGCGCTGCTGACCCGACGCTTGCAGGCCAAGGCTCCCGCATAAGCGGGTGAGGTGCCTGCAGGCGGGTTTCCAGCGTGGCGACAAAGGCCCGCGCCTCGGCCTCGCTGCGGAAACTGACCACGTGTTGATCGAGCTGGACCTGCCAGGGGCAGGCGGGGTTTCGGCTCGACGCACTGACGACAATTTTCATTGCGGCATACCTCCAAAAGGGGGAGAGCGGCTCAAGTGTAGCGCTGGCCCCCCTACCTGCCATGACCTGTATTAGTGTCCTGACTGACGGTCGTCGGGAACATTTTCTACAGCGTTTTTCCTGCTTGCGGCGCAATGCCTGCAAGTACGTGGAACCTTCGCTTTGGCTTGCGTTACTTGTGGAAAGTGGTTGTCGGCCACATCCGAAGTTGCAGCAGGTTTATTTCCTGACACCGTTGCTGTGCCCCTGCCTGGGTACGCCAGAGCACTTGCTGGCGGGGTTGCGGGCAGGCTGCCAGTGCTGCTTCACGGCTTGCCATGGGTAGGCATACCCAGTGGTTTTTCGGCAGATAGGCCCCGGCACGCGGCTGCCTGAATGGTGTTTTCTGCGGCTTATACTGGCGACCCAGGCCAGTGCCAGCGAGAGGCGCTTCCCTGCCAGGGTCGGCCATCGCATCCACTTAGTGAACTTGCAGGGAGTTACAGGGACATGAACGCAGCCAGCAGTATCAGCCAGATCGCCAGCCTGATGGCCGACCCCAAGCGCAGTGCCATGTTGTGGGCATTGATCGACGGTACCCCACGGCTTGCCAATGAACTCGCGATAATGACCGGCCTGACTTCGTCGTCGGCCTGCGCGCATCTTTCGTTGCTGTCGTCGGCCGGTTTGCTCAGGCATGAAGCCAGGGGCCGCAAACGCTACTTTCGCCTGGCAACCCCGCAGGTCGGGGCGGCGGTGGAAGCCCTGGCCAGTGTCCAGCTGGAAAGCGCCAGAGGGGAGCGGGCCCAGGCGCCGGTATCACCGCTGCCCATGTCGATACGCAGGGCGCGCCGCTGTGGTGATCATCTGGGTGGGGAACTGAACTGGCCTAATGATTTTGGACACCTTCATCGGGCGCTATGATGGCGCCCAATTGGAGGCAAAATTAGTGCGTAAATCTTACTCAAGAGAATACAAGGTCCAAGCTGC
>NZ_JBDJLK010000144.1:0-8281 GCF_039673335.1 Pseudomonas sp. TWI929 | reverse complement strand
CCACGAAGGCGTCCAGTTCACCAGCCTGCAGGAAGAGGCCGCCGGCGCCGAGCAAGGCACGCGCTACAAACAGGAAGCCGTACTGGTGCCCGGCAGAGGTGAATGGCGCCCGGCTCCCTTGGCCAAGCCGCGTATCGATGGCCCGCACATGGCCACCGTGGTCGGCCCGCCTGGCGAAGAGATCTATTGCGACGAGTGGGGCCGGGTCAAGGTCAGCTTCCCCTGGGACCGGGAGAGCAACAACAACGAGTTCA
Organism: Pseudomonas sp. TWI929; assembly: GCF_039673335.1. NCBI lineage: Bacteria > Pseudomonadati > Pseudomonadota > Gammaproteobacteria > Pseudomonadales > Pseudomonadaceae > Pseudomonas > Pseudomonas sp. TWI929. Next base: position 8,027 of record NZ_JBDJLK010000144.1, on the reverse strand, counting down.
GCTCCTGCTGGGTACGGGTGTCGCAAGGCTGGGCCGGTGGCAGCTGGGGCTCGATGGCCATCCCGCGTATTGGCCAGGACGTGATCATCCAGTACGTCAACGCTGACCCCGACCAGCCGATGATCACCGGGCGCACCTACTGCGGTGATCAGTTACCCCCTTACGACCTGCCCGAACACAAGACGCGCATGACCATCAAGAGCCAGACCCACAAGGGCGATGGTTTCAACGAGCTGCGTTTCGAGGACGAACTGGGCAAAGAGGAAGTATTCATTCATGCCCAGCGGGACCAGAACAATGTGGTCGGCAATGATGAGACAACGCGTGTCGGGCGGAACCGCGTCGAGCAGGTTGGCAATGACGAGCAACTGAGCATCGGCAACGACTACCGCCAGGAAACAGCGGGCAACTACAACCAGTTCATCGGGCAAAGCTGCCAAGTAGAGATCAAGCAGGACCTGACAGGGAAAGTAGGCAACAACCGTAGCGAATCCACAGCTGGCAATCAGCATGCCTTCGTCGGCAAGGACCACGAGCTTGTCGTCAAAGGTACTCAACGGGTGAATGTCGGTAACGGCATGGAGCAGCTCACGACGCGCTATCAGGTACGAGCCAGTGAGCGTATCGAGCTGAGAACGCCGGGTGGCAGCATCGTCCTGGATGAGCGGGGTATCACCATCAATGGGCTGACACTTGACCTGTTAGGGCAAACCCACGCGGCTGCGAAAGGGGCAGGGAGCGCCCAGGTGCTGGCGTTGACGCCGAATGCCAGCAACAAGTGTGAGGGTGAACTCTGATGGGCACTGATGATCTGGCCAGCCTCGTTGAAAAACAGCATGCGCCACATTTGCATTGTTATGCACTGATCGACCCGCTAGCGACCGAAGACAAAGGTGAGCATGCCTTGCTTGCCCAGCTTCGCAGCACTTTAGGTGAAGGTGCATTGACCCCTGTGCATCGGGCCGATCTAGCCCATGCACCCCAATTGCACCCCGTGTTGGTTTGTCTGGCCGCACCTGGAACGGCGCCCAGCCGTTCATTGCTGGAGCTGACTGCCCGGGCAGCCCAGCGGGGGCTGTATCAGCGACGGCGCTACCTGTGCGGCTGGCTGTTCAGTGAGGTGCCGTCGGCCGCCATTGCTTCGCACCTCATCGGCTTGTGCCGGGTACCTAACGCGAAACGGGCGTTCAGTTTCTACCCGGTCTACGAACCGGTACGCCTTGAACTGCTTGCGGCGTCGTTCAGGCAGGTGGAACAAGGCCCATGGTGGCCGATTGGCAATTGGTTGTTCCTGAGTAGCGGTGGGAGGTTGGTGAATCTGAAGGGCCAGAGCGGGCAGCGGCACCCGCTGCCGGAGCCGGCCCAGCGCATTCAGGGCGATGTGCTGTTGGTTGAGCGCGTGCTGGCCAGCTGGAGAACTTTGCGGGCCGGATCGACCGATGCCAACCAGTGCCAGATTCCGCCGTTTGCCGCCGTACGTGCATCGAACCATATCGATGACGCACGAGGTCTGGGGTTGAGTGACCCGGAAGACATCGTGGTTCTCGCCCTGCATCAACTGTGCATCCACCCCCGCATACACACCCTTGCTGCAGTGCGCAGCATGATCGATGCCGCCTCCAGGGAGCAGCTTCCGATTGCACCATTGCTCGCCCGCTACTCCGAGGCGCAATGGCGTCGCCTGACCGAGTCCCTGCCGAAATCGGAGAGTCGCTTATGACCATCAGCCAACGTATTGCCCTCGCCGTCGCTGAGGCCGGGCTGCCGCACGACCAGTGCATGTCCTGCGAGCGCCAGGGCCTGCCGATCCTGCCACTGCGCCGCGCCCTGGTGCCGGACACCCGCCCGGAGTGCGTCACCACCGTGGCCGGCAGCCTGCATATCTCGGCAAAGATGGGGGTGCGCACCTTGCGCATGGGCTACCTGTATGTGCTGCTCGACCAGCAGGTCTGGCATGCCTACGCCGTCAGCGAACAGGGCCACCTGCGCCGCTTCAACCCCTACGAGCCGCCGAATGGCCCGCCAAGACCACTGCCGGAAAAGTGTGTGCATGAAGACCACGATATCCCCTCGGCCTTCCTCAATATCGATACCGAAAAATACGGCAGTGCCTGGCTGGCCTTTTCCAGCGATGCCTGGCCGGTCAGTGTGCTGAACGCCTACAAGCGGGGTGAGGCGCCAGCGCACCGTTTCGAAGGCCTGGACCTGATCCAGGCACGCAACAATCCTGAACTGCTGGGCATGGCCATGACACCCGACAACCTCCAGGTCGACAAGGAGGTGTTCGAGTACACCCAGCATGCTTGTTCACCCTTCGACAGTGCGCATGGCTTCCACAGCCGCTGGCTGCGCAGGTTCGCCCTGCGTGGCTATGTGATCAATGCGATGAACCGGCACCAGCTGGAGAATGGTGTGCTGGCGGTGGTGCTCGACGACACTGTCGGCCTGATTCAGGAGTACAACCATCAGCGGCTGAACTGGGTGGTGAAGCGCCAGATGTGGCGTGAGGAACCCATGCGGGCCTATCAGTTGCAGACTTCACAGATTCTGCAGGTGATTCGTGCAACGCACAGGGAATGGGCGGCGCAGGATGTGCCTTCACTTGAACCAATAGCTGGCAGAGGGCCATTTGTGCCGGTCGATCCGAAGATGGACAGGCAGCGTATGGTCGAAGAAGCGCAGAAGGCCAGCGATAAGAGACTTGAAGAGCGTTACCACGAACCGCAACGGGCTGCGTTCCAGGCTGAGTACGACCGTCAGGAAGTCGAGTTTCAACGCTACATCGACAAGGACGCAAAGGCCTACGTTGCTTTGTTTGACACCCCCATGTTCAAGGTTGCGGAACAGTACGACTACGACGGCAACAATCGCGAATCTGGAGTGGCCTACGCCAAGACCATGGCCTTGTGCCTAGGTGGTGGCATTACCGAGGCCGTGGTGCCCGGTGCAGGCAACCCAGCGGCCGGCACCAGCGAAATACTCTGGTTGAAATGGCTGCAGGCCCCAGACAGCCCGCCATACCGCGCGCTACTGATGCGAGACCGAGCGTTGTTGGCCAGCCTGCTTCCCAGCTTTAGCGATGCCGAAGCCATCAACTGGAACGACAGCGACAAGCTTTACAGCATGCTGAGCAAGGTGATTGCCAGCGACGACGCTGGTTTGCGCATGCGCAATACCCTCAAACAGGCCATCGCTGAAACCCAGGGCGCTGTGAACGCGGCTAGCCAGCGTTTGGCGTCCAGCTTGCCTCCTGGTGTTCAGAAGGCCGTGCGGCACCTGAACAGCGCTACCCAGTTTCTTTACAACGGCGTGCACCTGATAGAGCTGGAAGTGAAGATGAAGCTGGGCGAGTACTACGCCTTGCAGAGTGCCCACTTGCGGGAGTTGCAGCACAAGGCCAACGTGTCGATCGCCGAAGCGCGGGACCGGATGCATCGGAGCATTGATGACTTCGAGTTCGGCTCGAAGAAGTCGATGCAGAAAGTGCGGCCGATTATCCAGCACGGATTGATGAGTTTGGCAGTGCTTGATCCACGGTTCACCAACACGATGATCAGCGTGACGGTGTGGGTCGAAGGCACGGCGGCGGAAGTGCATGGCCGGTTGTTTGAGGAAGCCAATATGAAGGTGACTCAGGCGAGTAGTTTGGCGCAGCGTACGTTGGTAGATATTTCGGTGGCGGCAGGAACGCTGGACACCAATGCGCGCAGACTTCTTCAGGGGATGAAGATTACTGCGCAGCAGGCGGGTCAGTTGGTGCGGACTGGTTTCTCTGGCCTGCGTGCGGTGGCAGGCAGTTGGGAATTGCTGCTGGCGATAGGTGGGTTGTATTTGCAGCAAGACAGCTTGGCCAAGAATCAGGATAAAGCGGAAGCGGAGATTGGACCCCAGGCGCATGAGGCCAAGTTGGCGTTGCAGGGATCTCAGCTCGGAATATTGGGTGGGCAAATTGAGCTGGTTGGGCTCATGTTGAGGTCAAGTGGCGCCCACATTGGTAAGTCTTGGGCTAAAAGCACATCTGGAACTGCGGTGTCGCTGATAAGACTCGGGGCCATGATAAGTGTAGTGGCCGGGATTTTTGATGCAGTGCAAGCATCTTCTGCCGCTAAACGAACATTTGCAGTTGGGGATAACACTGCTGGTCTGATATATGCTGGCGCAGGTTTTGTGTATGGTATTTCAACTGGAGTGTTTGCGTACGCAGTTCTCAAGTCTCTTACGTTAGGGCCTTTAGGTCTGGCAATAGTGCTGGCGCTCAGCGCATACGCAATGATCAAGTGGGCTGGGCAAACTGAATCTAATGCTCTGGAGCGTTGGGCGCGACGCTGCTACTTTGGGAAGGGCGGTGAAAAAAGGGCCGTGCATTGGGATGTTCCTGAATACGCAGACATCGCGTATGCAGAGCTTAATGCGGCTGCACTTGGCGTTCAGGTGAAGGCTAACTTCGAGTCAATAATTTCAAGTGGACCGGAATCATTCAAAATAGGAGGGTTGGTCCACATGGAGTTGGAGCATAAGCTTAAGTTTCAAATCGTATTGCCTGGGTATAATGATGAGCTTTCAGCCTATCGCTGGTCGTTAGTAGTGCATCGTCATGGCGACGGAAATTTTCCGGATTTCATTGGTGGAGAGACTCTGCTTGTCGAAGAATATCGAGCCCTGCCAGTTGAAGCCCTCACTAAGGCAACAAAGTTTCAAAACTTTGCTAAGCCAAGATTTCCGGACTATAGAAGTGATTTTACGGTGAATAGAAGAAAGCTGTCGACAGACGAAAGTGAGATGGCCGTGTCTTGGCTGGAAATTTCTGGTTCTATAGAGCTTTCGGCTAGCATCGGGCCGCATAGTATCGGTGCTGTGACACTGCTGATAATGTACTGGCCAGATAGTAAGCTGCCGAGTGCTTATGTTGAATCTTGCATCAAAGTGATTAATGAATGAAAGCTAAGCCCAGAGTGATATGGAAGCGGGCTCTGTGTTGGAGCCATGACCTCCCTGATGTCCGTTCGCAGAGGGTTCCTTCCTTTAGTTTTGAAGACATAAAGCCAGCGCCAAACTTTCTTGATGAAGTTTGCCTGGAGTTGCCTCGGTCTACTATCAGTCTGCGTGGCGTAGTGGCTTTGCTTTGGATTCCAGGTTTGGTCGCATCCTTTGGGGTGCTTGTATATCTATGTTGGCTCATGCTCAGTGTTGACTGGGCGGGTGACTGGTTTGTCGCCCTTGTTATATTGCTAATCCCCTTAGTCGCTATGTGGGCCATCGCATCTCATGTAAAGATGGACCTGACGCTCCCAAGGGACGAACCCATCCGCTTCAATCGCCTACGACGAAAAATCTACCTCTATCAATTCAGATTTCACTACATCTATCTGTTCAGCCGCAAACACTGGGGAGTCAAACCTGTCGCCTACAACTGGGACGACGTAACCGCTGAAGTCTACCGAGTCTATGCCCCCGGCCACGGCGGCCTGATCGAAAACGTCATGCTGTCAGTCCGCAACCCGGAAACCGACGAAGTCATCGACCGGGTGTTCTTCACCCACGACCTCTATCGGGGCGAGGCTTACTGGGCCATCGCCCGACTGTTCATGCAGCAAGGCCCCGAAGCCCTGCCGAAGTTCGTGCACCCACCCCGCGACTGGAACGATGACGATGGCCTCAGCCACATGCACTGCCTGGCGCCGAAGGTTCATTGGCCGGAGGCGATCGATCTCGAATCCCGTACTGCACCGTCTGAAGGAGAGGTCCAATGAACCCTGTTGTACTTATAGGCCATCGGCATAGCTGCCCGCTGCATGGCGTTAACCAGGTAGAGAGCGGTAGTAGTACGTATACGTTCAATGGCAGGGCGGTTGCCAGGGTGGGTGACCGGACCACCTGTGGTGCTGTAATCGAAAGTGGCGCTGAGCACTTTTTGATCGAGGGCGCGGCCGTGGCGCGCAAGGGCGATCGGACTGACCACGGTGGCGTGCTGGAGGAGGGTGATGCCGGCTGGATGCTGGATTGATGAAAAAAGCGTAAAAGCCTGTGCGTAGCCCGCGCTGCCAGTTTCCACAATGCCCCTGCTCTGTGCAAGACAGCGTATTCCAAGGGGCTGGGATATCTTCTGCCGCTTTCAGGTAATAGACCTTGAGCATACCTGACTAAATCCGTCAGCTAAGCTTGTGGCTGAACTTACGGATAGCAACGAGGCACGGGAGAGGTTATGAAGATCACCATCAAACCAAAACTGGCGCTGGCCGGGCTAGCCTTGGCGCTCGGCATGCTCAATGCCCAGGCCGCAGAAACCAGAAAGGTCGATGTCATGCTGGTGGGCGGTGGCATCATGAGTTCCACCTTGGCCGTGTGGCTCAACGAGCTGGAGCCGGGCTGGTCGATGGAAATGGTCGAGCGCCTGGACAAGGTGGCCGAGGAAAGCTCCAACGGCTGGAACAACGCGGGTACCGGCCACTCGGCCCTGGCCGAGTTGAACTACACCCCGGAGAAGGACGGCAAGATCGACATCAGCAAGGCGGTGGAGATCAACGAGTCGTTCCAGGTCACCCGCCAGTTCCTCGCCTGGCAAGTCAGGCAGGGCGTGCTGAAGAACCCGCACTCCTTCATCAATACCACCCCCCACATGAGCTTTGTATGGGGCGACGACAACATTCGCTTCCTGAAAAAGCGCTACGAGGCGCTGCAGGCCAGCCCGTTGTTCAAACCCATGCAGTATTCCGAAGACCACGAGCAGATCCGCAAGTGGGTGCCGCTAATGATGGAAGGCCGCGACCCCAACCAGAAACTGGCCGTGACCTGGACGCCGATTGGCACTGACGTCAACTTTGGGGAAATCACCCGGCAGTACGTGGGCTACCTGCAGACCCGGCCGAACTTCGACCTCAAGCTGTCGACCGAGGTGCAGGACATCACCCGCAATGGCGACGGCTCCTGGCATGTCGAGTACAAGAACTTGAAAGATGGCAGCAAAGCAGCCACCGATGCCAAGTTCCTGTTCATTGGTGCGGGTGGCGCTGCCTTGCCACTGCTGCAGAAGTCGGGTATCGACGAGGCCAAGGATTATGCCGGCTTCCCGGTCGGCGGCTCGTTCCTGGTAACCGACAACCCGGCCATTGCCCAGCGCCACATGGCCAAGGCCTACGGCATTGCCGCAACCGGCGCGCCGCCGATGTCGGTGCCGCACCTGGACACCCGGGTGCTCGACGGCAAACGCATGATCCTGTTCGGCCCGTTCGCTACCTTCTCCACCAAGTTCCTCAAGCAGGGTTCGCTGCTCGACCTGCTTGCCAGTACCAGTGTGCACAACGCCTGGCCAATGGTGCGGGTTGGGGTGCGCGAGTTCGACCTGGTGCAGTACCTGATCGGCCAGGTGCTGCAATCCGACAATGACCGCTTCGAGGCGCTACGTACCTACTTCCCCGAGGCGAAGAAAGAAGACTGGCGTTTGTGGCAGGCCGGCCAACGGGTGCAGATCATCAAGAAAGACGAGGCCTTGGGTGGTGTGCTCAAGCTCGGTACCGAGGTGGTGACTTCCAAGGACGGTAGCATCGCTGGCTTGCTGGGGGCCTCGCCCGGCGCCTCGACAGCGCCGCCGATCATGCTCGATGTGCTGAACAAGGTGTTCAAGGACAAGGTGGCATCGCCCGAGTGGCAGGCGAAGATCAAGCAGATCATCCCGTCCTATGGCATTCGCCTGAACGACCACCCGGACCAGGTACAGAAGGAATGGGCATACACCAACGAGGTGTTGCAGCTCAATCCACCTGCGCCATAGTTGTAGATGCAGGCCGGCTACGGGCTAAAGGCCTGAGCAGTACGTGTGGGAGCGGGTTTAACCGCGAACACCGGCGAACCCGGTGCCCGGCACCGCGTCGTCTGTTTCGCGGGGAAACCCGCGCCCCCAAGGCCCGCAAGGCGGCCCCGTGAACTGGCCTAATGATTTTGGACACCTTCATCGGGCGCTATGATGGCGCCCAATTGGAGGCAAAATTAGTGCGTAAATCTTACTCAAGAGAATACAAGGTCCAAGCTGC
>NZ_JBDJLK010000143.1:0-8345 GCF_039673335.1 Pseudomonas sp. TWI929 | reverse complement strand
CATGATCCGCTGGAAGCAGGCCAACATGGGCTTCACCGATTTCGGCCTGGACTACGGCAACCCGGACTTCGTCAAGTACGCCGAAGCCTACGGTGCCAATGGCCACCGCGTGGAAAGCGCCGAAGGCCTGCTGCCGCTGCTGGAGCACTGCATCAAGACCCCAGGCGTGCACGTGATCGACTGCCCGGTCGATTACAGCGAGAACGACCGCATCCTCAACAGCGAACTGCGTGAGCGTGCGCTGGCGGTGTAAGCCCTGAGAGGCGCCACCCGCAAAGGCTGGCGCCGCTCCTACAACACCGATCACCCCCTGATCCCTTGTTGCCGCAGCCCTTGCTGGCCTGCATATGCTACGGTGCACACACTTTTGCCTCCCAGGATCCAACCACATGCTCCCCCCACTCAGCGAAAAAGAACTCGACCGCCTCGAAGACCTGCTGATCACCTACGGCAATGACTACTCGGTGCTCAACCTGGCCGAGCTCAACGGCTTTTTCACTGCACTGGCCAGCTCGCCCGCCACCGTAACCCCGGAGCATTGGTTGCCCGCAGTGGCCGGTGGCAAGGTGCCGAAGTTCAAGAAGCCGGCACATGAAGAAGCCTATGTGGCGTTGATGCTGCGCTATTCCAGCCAGGTGGCAGAAGAGCTGGGCGACAACGTCGACCAGTTTGAGCCGCTGTTCGAGGAAAGCGAAGGCGAGCAGGGCACTGTGATCGTCATGGAGGAGTGGTGCTTCGGCTACATGCGCGGTACCCAGATCGCCGGTTGGGGCGAGTTGCCGGCGGAGCAGGACCAACTCCTCAAGGCCATTTCCCTGCATGGGCTGGAAGATAACTTCGAGCTGCTGGACCAGATGAGCGATGAAGATATCCAGGCCTGCGTGCCTCAGGTGGTCGAGGCTGCGCGCGGGTTGTTCCGGTATTTCAACAAGCTGCACTAATCAGGTATTTGTATTGGCTAGCGCCGACCTGTAGGGGGCGTGCGCATATTTTGGAAACCATTATTCCGCCCCGCGAAATTATGGTTTCCCCGCCATACGGATTCTGCTGCCAGCCCAACCAGTGCAGCATGTGCTCCATCAGCCCACCCCGGTGCTGACCAGGAGCCAAGCCCATGTCGAACCCGATCAAGCTCTACAACTTCCCCAAGTCTGGCCATGCCCACCGCATCGAGCTGATGCTCTCGCTGCTGAACCTGCCCACCGAGCTGGTGTTTGTCGACCTGGCAAAAGGCGCGCACAAGCAACCTGACTTCCTTGCCCTCAACCCGTTCGGCCAGGTCCCGGTCATCGACGACAACGGCACGGTGGTTGCCGATTCCAACGCCATCCTCGTCTACCTGGCGAAAAAGTACGATAACGGCACCTGGCTGCCTGAAGAACCCGCTGCCGCCGCCCGTGTGCAACGCTGGCTCTCGGTGGCGGCCGGCCCGCTGGCATTTGGCCCCGCCGCCGCGCGCCTGGTCACGGTGTTTGGGGCTTCGTTCAACACCGACGAAGTGATTACCCGCGCCCACACCCTGCTCAAAGTGATCGACGCTGAACTGGCCAAGACGCCATTCCTGGCAGGCAGCACACCTACCATCGCCGACATCGCCAACTACTCGTACATCGCCCACGCACCAGAGGGCAACGTGTCGCTGGAGCCCTACGCCAATGTGCGCAGCTGGCTGGCACGGGTCGAGGCGCTGCCGGGCTTCGTGCCCATGCCACGCACCGTGATCGGGCTGCAGACCAGCGCCTGACACCCCGCCATCGCGAGGAACGCCGCCATGCAACAGCCCCCGGACCACCGCCACTCGCCCTGGCATGCGGGTGAGAAAACCCTGCAGGAAAAAGCCGGTGTAGCAGAGCGCATGGAGGCGTTCGGGCAGAAGGTCATTCGTGACTACATGCCCGACCAGCACCGCATTTTCTATCAGCAACTGCCGTTCATGGTCGCTGCCAGCGTGGACGCCCAGGGCCGGCCCTGGGCAACGCTGCTGGAAGGGCCGGAAGGGTTTGTCAGTTCGCCGGACCCGCGCCAATTGATGATCGACACAACGTTGCCTGCAGACGACCCCGCCACCCCGGGGTTGGCAGCCGGGCAGGCGGTTGGCCTGCTGGGTATCGAACTGCATACGCGCCGGCGCAATCGCCTCAATGGGCAGATTCGCCAGGCTGCAGAAGGGCAACTGCAGGTGATCGTGGAGCAGTCGTTCGGCAACTGTCCGCAGTACATCCAGCTGCGTGAATACACCCACGTCGAAGAGCCCGCCCAGGGCCGCGTCGACGCGACTTCACTGGATGGCAAAGCCATCAGCATGATCCAGGCAGCCGATACCTTCTTCGTTGCCAGCTATGTCGAGCACGAAGAGGGCCTGCGCTCGGTGGATGTTTCCCACCGTGGCGGCCGGCCTGGGTTCGTCAAGGTCGAGGGCAACCGCCTGACTATTCCCGACTATGCCGGCAACCTGCACTTCAACACCCTGGGCAACCTGTTGCTGAACCCGCGAGCAGGCTTGCTGTTCATCGACTTCAGCAACGGCAACGTGCTGCAGCTATACGGGCATGCCGAGTTGCAGCTGGACAGCCCGACTATCCAGGCCTTTGAGGGCGCCGAGCGGCTATGGACGCTGGATGTCGAGCAGGTGGTGTGGCGCCCGGCTGCGGTATCCCTGCGCTGGGCCTTCAAGGAATTCGCACCGACCAGCCTCATGACCGGCACCTGGGCCGAGGCCGAAATGCGCCTGCGCCAGCGCCAGCAACAGCGCCAATGGCAGGCCTGGCGAGTGTTACGGGTGGAGCAGGAGAGCCGCGATATCCGCTCGTTCTACCTTGAGCCCCCCGTCGACAGTGCCGTGGCCTTTGCGCCAGGGCAACATGTTCCGGTGCAAGTCCAGCCCGACGGTGAGGCTGCACTGATCCGCACCTACAGCCTGTCCAGCGCGCCGTCTGATGGCTACCTGCGCATCAGCATCAAAAGCCAGGGCACGGCATCGCGATACCTGCATGAGCGCGTCGTGGCAGGCGATGTGCTGAACGTGCGTCCCCCCATGGGCAGCTTCACCCTGGATCAACAGAGCACGCGGCCGCTGGTGCTGATCGGCGCGGGCGTTGGTATTACGCCGTTGCTGGCCATGCTGCGCGAGCAGGTAGGCATGGGGCAGGCAAGGCGCATTCATCTGTTCCATGGCGCGCGCAGTCTGGCCGACTTGCCGTTCCGCAACGAGTTGGCCAGTTTGCAGCAACAAGCCGCTGGCATGCTGCGCGTGTACCGTGCCCTTAGCCAGCCGGAGAGCCATGCGCTGGCTGGGCAAGATTATGACTTTGCCGGCCGGCTGGGCATCGAGCAGGTAAAGGCGACGCTGGCGCTGGACGACTACGATTTCTACCTGTGTGGGCCCGGCAGCTTTACTCAGGAGCTGTATGAAGGGTTACGCGCAGTGCATGTGCCGGATGCGCGGATCCACGCTGAAGCCTTTGGCCCGTCGACGCTGCGGCGGCACACCGACGATGACCAGCCCACCCTGCAACAGCCGCCCGCTGCCAACGAGCCGGTGCCGGTGTATTTTGCGGCATCGGCTAAAGAGGCACGTTGGGCGCCCGGTAGCGGCACGCTGCTGGAACTGGCCGAGGCGCGTGGGCTGACGCCGGAGTTCAGTTGCCGGGGTGGGTCGTGTGGTACTTGCAAGACCCGGCTGGTCAGTGGCCAGGTGCATTACCCGAACCCGCCAGCAGAGCTGCCGGAGGCGGGGGCGGTGCTGATCTGCTGTGCCGTGCCAGCGAGAGTGGACGAGGGAGGGCAGGCGTTGGTGCTGGATGCCTGATTCACATGTACCTTGCGCGGTCCAGGTAACAAATATTGCCCAGATAAAAGATAATCCCGGCACCTCATAGCCCCCAGGAGCCCGCATGGACCAGATCCACCTGATGAAGGTGTTCGTCGCCGTAGGCGAACTGGAAAGCTTTGCCGCCGCCGCCCGCCGCCTGGACATCTCCCCGGCCGCCGTCACCCGTGCCGTCAGCGCCCTGGAGGAGCAGCTTGGGGTCAAGTTGCTGCTACGCACCACCCGCAGCGTGCGCCTGACTGAAGCAGGCGGCCGTTACCTGGAAGACACCCGGTATATCCTCGCCAGCATCCACGAAGCCAACGAAGCGGCCGCCGGCATCAACGCCACCCCCAAGGGCGATTTGGCGGTTACCGCGCCGATCCTGTTCGGCAAGAAGTTCGTCATGCCCTGTATCGTCCGCTACCTGCAGCAGTACCCGGAAGTCGATGTTTCCGCCTACTTTCTTGACCGGGTGGTGAACATGGTCGAGGAGGGCATGGACGTGGCCGTGCGTATCGGCCCGTTGCCCGATTCCGGGTTGAAGGCGCTGCGGGTGGGTAGGGTGCGGCGCATGTTGTGTGCCTCTCCCGACTACCTGGCGCGCCATGGCGTGCCGAAGCACCCATCGGACCTGGCGGAGCATGCGGTAATCGGTACTACCAACCTGTCGCCACGGGCCGGCTGGCGCTTTGGGGTGACCGATGAGCCGACCCTGGTGCGTATGAAGCCACGGCTGACAGTGACCAGCAATGATGGGGCGATCGCCGCAGCCAGTGGCGGGCTGGGGATTGCCCGCCTGCTTTCGTACCAGGTAGCGGATGAGCTGGCCAGTGGGCAGTTGCAGGTGATCCTGGCCGAATATGAAGAGGCACCCTGGCCGATTCATGTGCTGCACCGGGAAAGCAAGTATGGCTCGGCCAAAGTCCGGGCCTTCATCGACATGCTGGCGCAGATGCTGCGCGCCCAACAGCTGAACTGAGATCGTACAACGAAGATAAAAACATCGCAAAATAATAAATGTTGTACGACGACCTATGACGTGGCACTCTTTCGTCTGAAACAATTTGTCGCAAATAGACCCTGCCGGCATTTGCGCCAATCACCCGCAACTCTAAAAACAAAAATTCAGGTGAACCATGAAGATGAAAGGCATCCGCTGGTGGATGGTCAGCCTTGTCACGGCTGGGCTGGTCGTCAACTACCTCGCCCGCAACACGCTCTCGGTGGCCGCCCCCACCCTGATGACCGACCTTTCCATCAGTACCGAGCAATACGCCAAGATCGTCGCCGCCTGGCAGATCTGTTACGCCCTCATGCAGCCCGTCGCTGGCTGGTTTATCGACTTCATCGGCACCAAGCTGGGCTTTGCCGTGTTCGCCATGGCCTGGTCGCTGGCCTGTGCTGGCGCGGCCCTGGCCAGCGGTTGGCAGAGCATGGCGTTCATGCGCGGGCTGTTGGGTATGACCGAGGCCGCTGGCCTGCCGGCCGGGGTCAAGGCCACCACCGAGTGGTTCCCGGCCAAGGAGCGTTCGGTGGCGATTGGCTGGTTCAACATTGGCTCGTCGCTTGGCGCCTTGCTGGCGCCGCCGCTGGTGGTGTGGGCGATCCTGCACAGCGGTTGGCAGCTGGCGTTTGTGATTGTTGGTATTTCCGGCATCGTCTGGACCCTGCTGTGGATGCTGCTGTACAAGCACCCGCGTGACCAGAAGCGCCTGAGTGAGGAAGAACGCGACTACATCCTTGCCGGGCAGGAAGCGCACTTCAAACAGCAGACCCGTGAGAAGGGCGCGTGGAAGCGCATTTTCAAGACCCGCAACTTCTACGCCATCGCTTCGGCGCGGATCCTTTCAGAGCCGGCCTGGCAAACCTTCAATGCCTGGATCCCGCTGTACCTGATGACCGAGCGGCACATGAACATCAAGGAAGTGGCGATGTTCGCCTGGCTGCCGTTCCTGGCTGCCGACATCGGCTGCGTGCTGGGTGGGTACCTAAGCCCGCTGTTCCACCGCTACTTCAAGGTGTCGCTGTTCACCTCGCGCAAGATGGTGCTGGTGTTTGGCGCCAGTTGCATGATCGGCCCGGCCTGCATCGGCCTGGTGGAAAGCCCGTACACGGCGATCCTGCTGCTGTGCATTGGCGGGTTTGCCCACCAGACGTTGTCGGGGGCGCTGTACTCGATTACTTCGGACTCGTTCAGCAAGGACCAGGTGGCGACCGCGACCGGCATGGGTGGCATGTGCGGGTACCTGGGGGCAGCGGCGTTTACCCTGGTGTTCGGGGTGCTGGTGACGCAGATCGGTTATAGCCCGCTGTTCGTGGTGCTGGCGGCGTTCGATATCGTGGCGGCGGTGCTGGTGTGGAAGGTGGCGCGCGAGGTGCGGGGTGATGTTTCTGAAAAGCCAGTGGCGGGGACTACCGAAGTATTGGCATAAGGCCTGAGATCCTGGGGCCGCTATGCGGCCCTTTCGCGACACAAGGCCGCTCCCACAGAGGATCGCGTAACTTTCATGGCATGCGATCTCCTGTGGGAGCGGCCTTGCGTCGCGAAAGGGCTGCAAAGCAGCCCCAATTCAGGCAACACAACTACAATGCTCGATACTGCATCCTGAACCCAAGGTTCATCACTTCCCCCCGCTGCAACAGCCTCAATCCCGGGCGCCCCGGCAAGTGATGTGCATTGATCGGGTGGCTAACCGGCTCAAAGCAGAAAAAACCTTGCCCCAGCGGGCAGAACAGCAAGAAGTGCTCGGCCCCGCTGGCGCTGCACGCCAACTGGTACCCGGCGCCCGGCTGTTCGATCACAAATTCCCCCGGCCAGCCACTGAAGGCATGATCAACCACCGTCTCCGGCAGGCTGGCCAACGTTTCAAAACGCCACTGTTCGGGCACCTCAGCCTGGTACGACGGCAATCGCCCATCCTCGGCCAGCCACACCTTGTGCGCCGGCGCATACAACTTGGTATCGGGAAACCGCGGAAAGTAAGGATGCAGCCCCAACCCATACCAGGTAGCCGGCTCATCGAGGTGCGTCACATGCAGTTCCAGGTTCAGGCAGCCCTCATGCAGGTGCACATCCAGCGTGGCCTGGTAGGCAAACGGCACGGCACTGTCCAGCGTCAAGCGTGCGCGTCGTTCACTGTGATGCTCAACCTGCCAGGCCTGCTGCCAGGCGCTGCCATGAATCGGGTAGGGATCGTGCCCGGTATTCGGTGCCAGTGCCTGCCACCCCTCGGGCCGGGCAAAGCCACCCTCGGCAATGCGATTGGACCAAGGCGCCAGCGGGTAGCAGGCCAGGCGCCGCGGTGTGCCGCTGGCCAAGGCATTGGCATCGGAATGGCGCAGCAGCGCCTGCCCGGTCGCCGTCACCTCCCAGTTGACCAAACTGGCGCCCAGCTCCGGGGCCAGGCTCAGGTGGGTCAGGCGGTCGTGCAGGTGCAGTTCGGTCACAGCCATTCAAGGCTCCTTAAAAAAGAGTCAGCTGGGCCGCCGGTAAGTGAGCAGCACGATGCCGCACACCACCACGGCGCCGCCGAGTAATTGCAGGGTGCCCAGCTGCTGGCCGAGCAAGGCCCAGCCCAGCAGCAAGGTGGCGATAGGTTCAACGTTCATCACCGGCGCGTTCTGCGCCATGTTCAGGCGCGGTACGCAGACGAACAGCAAGGTGAAGGCCAGGCCATACAGCACCACCAGGCTGGCCAGGGCAGCCCAGCCACTGCTGCTGCCCGGCAGCGACAAGCCGGACGGCATCACGCCACTTGCGCCTGCAACCAGCATGCTGGAGAACACGATCAGCAAAGTCAGCAGGCTGCGTACCGGGCCGCGCACAGTGGCCAGCTTGTGGTCGGTGATCCACAAGGCACAGGCAAAGGCGCAGGCGGCACCGAAGGCCAGGCTGACGCCCAGCGCCCAGTGCGGGTTGGCCGCGCCGTTGTCGGCCAGCCGGGCCGGCACATCCAGTGCCAGCACCAGGCCGCACAGGATCAGGCCCATGAACAGCAGTGTGCGGCCGCTGGGGCGTGCACCGCCCAGTGCCCAGGTGAGCAGCGCCAGCAGCATCGGGAAGGTGTTGCCCACCAGCAATGCCAGGGCCACTGGAATGCGCGCAACTGCCGAGTACAGGCAAAGGCTCTGGGTTGCGATCAGCAGGCCAAGCAACAACTGCCAGCGACGGGTGCCGGTGGGCAGGCCCAAGGCCTGGCGTTGCCATAGCAGCAGGCTGGCCAGCACCAGCAAGGTGATACCCGAGCGGCAGAGGATGGCCAGCAGCACGCCGGTGCCGTCATCGAAGGCGATGCGTGCGGCGATGTGGTTGCCGGCGAATGAGCAGGCCAGTAATGCCAGCAGGGCGATGGCCAGTTTGCGTGGGAACAGTGGGACAGCAGAGGAGGGGACAGCCATGTGCAGGATCCGTTTGCAGATAGATTTTCCAGCAGTATCGCGGTCGTTGTAGGAGCGGCCTTGTGTCGCGATCGGGCCGCAAAGCGGCCCCCAGGATTTCGGCGTTGCTGCTGATAGTGCTGGGGCCGCTTTGCGG
>NZ_JBDJLK010000142.1:0-8413 GCF_039673335.1 Pseudomonas sp. TWI929 | reverse complement strand
CCGGGGGCTTTCCCCTTGGGGTGTTTGTGTGGCCCGGGCCCCCCCCTCTGCGGGTCCCCCCCCGCTACGCGCCCGGGCCTGCCATCTACAAAAATGGACCTGTGAATACAGAACAAAGTGCCGCTCAGCCTGCGGATGCAGCAACCCGCCCGTCACCGTGGTCCACCCTGTAACCACCCCCAGGAGGACCACCCCATGCCCGTTGAAATCGACGAAGCCACCCGCCGCTGCACCCTGATCGGCGAGGACCTGCGCCTTGAAGGCGAAGGCCCGGCCATCGAAATCATCACCGACGAACAGCTGCGCATGTCGGTGGCCCTGCTCGCCGGCCAACGCGTGCCCATCACCGAAGCCGAGGCCGATGCGCTGACCGTGGCGGGTGCGGTGGATAGCCGCAAGCATCTGAAGGCCAGCGTGCCAGGCTCGGTAATCTGAGGCCTGGAGGGGCTAAGCGGAAAATCTGATATGGTTTTTATCGCAAAATCTGAGCCTGTGCTGATAACAGCCTCAGGGCCATAGTGCTCATGCCTGATCGAGGCCTGATGAGCACCGAGCCATGAACGATAGAATCCATTTCACAGAGATCGCCGCCCCAGCCAGCACTCAACCGCGACGCGCAGACAGTGGCATCCACACCCGCAGCTTTACCGGGCTGTACCGTAACTTGCGCATCGGCTTCGCCGGCGCGCTGTTCGTGCTGTTTTTCGGCACAGCCTGGCTGAACTGGAACGGCCGCCAGGCTGTGCTGTGGGACTTGGGCAACAGTAAATTCCACATCTTTGGCGCCACCTTCTGGCCACAGGATTTCATCCTGCTGTCGGCATTGCTGATCATCTGCGCCTTCGGCCTGTTCGCCATTACCGTGTATGCCGGCCGCGTGTGGTGCGGCTACAGCTGCCCGCAGAGCACCTGGACCTGGCTGTTCATGTGGTGCGAAAAAGTTACCGAGGGTGACCGCAACCAGCGCATCAAACTGGCCG
This sequence comes from Pseudomonas sp. TWI929, assembly GCF_039673335.1. Taxonomy (NCBI): domain Bacteria; kingdom Pseudomonadati; phylum Pseudomonadota; class Gammaproteobacteria; order Pseudomonadales; family Pseudomonadaceae; genus Pseudomonas; species Pseudomonas sp. TWI929. Next base: position 7,433 of record NZ_JBDJLK010000142.1, on the reverse strand, counting down.
CCGCGCCCTGGAGCCTGAACAAGCTGGCCCGCCGCACGCTCAAGCACAGCCTGTGGCTGGTCATTGGCGTGCTCACCGGGCTGACCTTCGTTGGCTACTTCACCCCCATCCGCCCGCTGGCCGCAGAGCTGTTCACCTTGCAACTGGGCGGAGTGGCACTGTTCTGGGTGCTGTTCTTCACCGCCGCCACCTACATCAATGCCGGCCTGCTGCGCGAGGCGGTGTGCCTGCACATGTGCCCCTATGCGCGCTTCCAGAGCGTGATGTTCGACAAGGACACCCTGGCGGTCGCCTATGACCCACGTCGCGGTGAAACCCGTGGCCCGCGCAAGAAAGGTAGCGACGCCCGCACCCAGGGCCTGGGCGACTGCATCGACTGCACCCTGTGCGTGCAGGTATGCCCTACCGGTATCGATATTCGTGAAGGCTTGCAAATGGCCTGCATCGGCTGCGCGGCCTGCATCGACGCCTGCGACGGGGTAATGGACAAGATGGGTTACGCCCGTGGGCTGATCGGCTACAAGTCCGAACACAGCCTGCAGGGCGGTACTACCCACTGGCTGCGACCACGCCTGCTGGGTTACGCCATTGCGCTGGTGGTAATGATCGCGGCGCTGGTGGTGGCCTTGCAGTTGCGCCCGATGGTGTCGCTGGATGTGATCAAGGACCGTGGCCTGTTCCGTGAAAATGCCCAGGGCCAGATCGAGAACATCTACCTGCTCAAGGTCATCAACAAGACCGAACACACCCAGCACTATGAGCTGCGCCTGCTGGATGCCGACGGCTTCACCTTGCAGGGCAACACCACATTGGTGATCCCTGCTGGCGAAATGAGCGAACTGCCGGTGTCGGTGGCGATGCTCGCCGATCGCCCGGCCAGCAGCTCGCAAACACTGAGCTTCGAGATCAGCGATCGCGACGACCACGCCATCCGCAGCGTGGCCCATAGCCGCTTCGTCGCGCCGATGAACCGCTGATCCCTTACACTGACTCCACCTTGCCTGCCAGGCTTCGACAGAAGGCCAGAATGAAACGCTACGAACGCTTCGCCGACGACATTGCCGAACTGATCCGCTCCGGGGTGCTTGGCCCCGGCCAGCGCGTGCCTTCGGTGCGCTATGCCAGCCAGACTCACGGGGTCAGCCCGTCCACCGTGTTCCAGGCCTACTACCTGCTGGAGCGGCGCGGGCTGATCCGCGCCCGGCCACGTTCGGGCTACTTCGTCAACGCCCACGCCCCACGCCAGTTCAGCGAGCCGCAGGCGTTGCAGCCAGTCAGCGAGTCCACCGATGTCGACGTCAGCGCGCTGGTGTTTTCGATCCTCGATTCGATCAAGGACCCCAACACCATAGCGTTCGGCTCGGCCTTCCCCAGCCCCGAGCTGTTCCCGCTTCAACGCCTGTCGCGCTCGCTGGCCAGCGCCAGCCGCAGCATGGACCCGCGCATGGTGGTGACCGACCTGTCGCCCGGCAACCCCCAGCTGCGCCGGCAGATTGCCCTACGTTACATGGTCGGCGGGCTGATGCTGCCGATGGAAGAGCTGCTGATCACCAACGGCGCGCTGGAAGCCCTGAACCTGTGCCTGCAGGCAGTCACCCAGCCCGGCGACCTGGTGGCCATCGAGGCACCTGCGTTCTATGCCTGCCTGCAAGTATTGGAGCGGCTCAAGCTCAAGGCCGTGGAAATCCCCGTGCACCCGCGCGAGGGCATGGACCTTGGGGTACTGGCGCAAACCCTGGAAAAGCACCCGGTAAAAGCCGTGTGGTGCATGACCAACTTCCAGAACCCGGTGGGCGCGAGCATGCCAGAGGCGAAAAAGCAGGCCCTGGTGGAACTGCTGGCGCGTCATCAGGTGCCGTTGATCGAGGATGATGTCTACGCCGAGCTTTACTACGCGCAACAGGCGCCCAAGCCGGCCAAGGCCTTCGACACCCAAGGCCTGGTGATGCATTGCGGCTCGTTCGCCAAAAGCCTGGCACCGGGCTACCGCATCGGCTGGGTGGCGGCCGGGCGCTTTGCGCAGAAGATCGAACGGCTCAAGCTGATGACCTCGCTGTGTGCCTCGATGCCGGCCCAGGCGGCCATCGCCGACTACCTGCAGCACGGCGGCTACGACCGCCACTTGCGCAAACTGCGCTACGCGCTGGAAGGCCAGCAGGCCAACATGCTGGCGGCCATCGCACGCCATTTCCCGGCGCAGACGCGGGTCAGCCAGCCCTCCGGCGGTTACTTCCTGTGGCTGGAACTGCCCGAGCAGATGGACGCCCTAAAGCTGTTCCACATGGCATTGGCCCAAGGCATCAGCATCGCCCCCGGGCCGATCTTTTCGCCCACTCGGCGCTTCGGCAACTGCATCCGCCTGAATTACGGCAGCCCTTGGCATGACGGTGCCGAGCGGGCCATGGAAACCCTCGGGCGTATCATCCGCTCGTTCTGATGGCTGATGGCCCGGTGGGCGACTATAGTTGCTCGATCCGCTTACCGGGCCCTCGCCATGCAGCCAGATCCGCTTCCCTCCGTTGCACTGCTGCAAGCACGTGTCGCTGAGCTGGAAGCACGCCTGGCCGAGCGTGAAGACAGCGCGCAGGCGCATATCAAACTGCTGGGCGAGCTGCTCGACAACAGCCTGGCCAACGTGTTCGCCGCCGACCGCAAGATGCGCCTGGTGGCCATCAACCGCATGGCCCGCGAAACCTTCGAGCGGTACCGTGGGTTCGTTCCGCAGATTGGCGATTACGTGCCGCAGTTCCTCGTCAACCAGCCCGATATCATGAGCCGCCTGGCCCCGGTGTGGCCGCGAGTACTGGCCGGTGATGCGTTCATCGACACCATCACCCTCGGGCCAGCTGACGCACCACGCCATTACGAGATCCGCTACCACCCGCTGCGCGATGCGCAGCAGCGGATCCAGGGCGGGTACATGTTCGCCTATGACATTACCGAACGCATGGCCGAGCTGGAACGCCTGCAGCAAGCCGAAGAGGCACTGCGCCAGTCGCAAAAAATGGAAGCGGTCGGCCAATTGACCGGTGGTATCGCTCATGATTTCAACAACCTGCTGGGCAGCCTGCTTGGCGCGCTGGAATTGGCTGAACAACGCCTGGGCCAACAACGCATTGCCGACAGCGCCCGGCTACTTGAGCTGAGCCGCAACAATGCGCTGCGTGCCACCGCACTGGTGCAGCGCCTGCTGGCTTTCTCGCGCCAGCAGACACTGGTGCCGCAACCTGTCGATGTGCAATACCTGGTGGCCGGCATGCACGACCTGATCAGCAGTTCGACCGGCCCGCATATCAACTTCCACAACCAGACGCTGGCTGGGCAATGGCCAATCCGCATTGATCCGCAGCAACTGGAAAGTGCCCTGCTCAACCTGTGCATCAATGCCCGTGACGCCATGCCCCTGGGCGGTACGCTCAGCATCGCGGGTGAAAACACTGAGCTGACCGAGGCCGAGGCCAAACACCTGGATCTGCCCAGGGGCCGGTATTTGCACATTCGTGTCGCCGATACCGGTACAGGCATGTCCAACGCGGTGCGCCAGCGTGCCCTTGAACCGTTCTTCACTACCAAGCCACTAGGCCAAGGTACCGGCCTGGGGTTGTCCATGGTTTATGGTTTTGTACGGCAGTCTGGGGGGCAGCTGCAGATCGACAGCGTGGCCGGTCAAGGCACTTGCATTCACCTGTACTTTCCCCAGGACGAAAACCTTGGCGCCAGCAGCCAGCCTGTGCCAGCCACAGTTCCCGCCGAACCTTCTACGCCCTGCATGCAACGGATCATGCTGGTGGAGGACCAACCTGCCCTGCGCCTGGTGATGGTCGAAGTGCTAATGGAACTGGGCTACCAAGTGCAGGCGTTCGAAAGGGGCCGCCCGGCACTTGAAGCACTGCACGAAGGCCCACCACCCGACTTGCTGATCAGCGATGTCGGCTTGCCTGGGGGTATCGATGGCTACCAACTGGCAGAGGCGTTTCAAGGCCTGGTGGCGAATGCCCCGGTGTTGCTGATTACCGGCTATGACTCTGCCGACACCCCGGCCAATAGCCGGCCCGACAGGCGCACCGAGGTGCTGCCCAAACCGTTCGACCTGCACAGCCTGGGCCAGCGGGTAGAGCGCTTGCTGGGCATTGCCCCATCCCCAGGCTGAGCGGCTATCCGCCTGCAGGTGAACACGTTAAAGTCTTGGCCTCCTCTTTTGTCGGACGTCGGCATGCCATCCCGCGACCTGCTCTCATTGCGTCAACAAGTCGAAGCCCTGCAGCGGCACAATGCGCTATTGGAGGCACAGCTCGCCAGCCTGCAAGACCACGACCAGAACTTCTACCGTTCGTTGTTCGACACCATGGACGAAGGCTTCTGCATCATCGAGTTCTTCGACGGCCCGCACGGCCCGCTCAGTGACTATGTGCATGTACTGGCCAACGCAGCCTATGCCAAACACGCCGGCATCCCCAACGTAGTCGGGCAGAAACTGCGGGAAATGGTGCCAGACGAAGCGGATGATTGGGTGGCCCGCTATGGCGCGGTACTGCGCACGGGCGAGCCTCTGCATTTCGAGCAGGAACTGGTCGCCACCGGCCACGTGCTGTCCGTGACCACCTTCCGCGTGGAGCCTGCCGAGAAGCGCCAGGTGGCAGTGTTGTTCAAGGACGTTACCGAACGCCGGCGGGCAGAGCAGGCCCTGCAGCGCCTGAATGAACAACTCGAACAACGGGTGAGTGCCGCACTGGCAGAGCGCAGGCTGTTTGCCGAGCTGGTCGATCACAGCGTGGTCAACGTACACGTGGTCGGCAAGGACATGCGCTGGCTGGCGGTCAATCGCCAGGCCAAGCACGACTTCCAGCTGCTGTACGGGAAAACGCCGGAAGTTGGCGATTACCTGCCGGGGCTGTTCGATGATGGCAGTGCTGACCAGACGCCAATCCTGCCCATGTGGCAACGCGCCCTGGCGGGCGAGCAGTTCATTGAAATCGGCGCCTTTGGCCAAGCGCCTGCGCGGCGCCACTACGAACTGCGCTTCAATGCCTTGCGTGACCATGAAGGCGAAATACAGGGTGCCTTTCTGTTCGCCTACGACATCAGCGAACGGGTGCAAGAGCAGGAGCGCCTGGCCAAGGCCGAGGAAGCGCTGCGCCAGGCCCAGAAAATGGAGGCCGTGGGCCAGCTCAGTGGCGGCATCGCCCATGACTTCAACAACCTGCTGGGCGGCATCCTGGGCGCGCAGGAGCTGATGCGCCAGCGCCTCGACCAGTCGCGTTTCGACGCCCTGGAACCGTTGCTGGAACTGTCCAGCGGTTCGGCGCAACGGGCCTCTTCGCTGGTGCACCGGCTGTTGGCCTTCTCCCGCCAGCAGACCCTGCAACCCTGCTCAACCCAAGTGGCCACGCTGGTGGCCGGCATGGAAGAGCTGCTGCGTCGCACCATCGGCCCGGCCATCACCCTGACCAGCCAGTTCGCCAACCAGCTTTGGCCAACTTTCATCGACCCGCCACAACTGGAAAGCGCCCTGCTCAACGTGTGCATCAATGCCCGTGATGCCATGCCCGAGGGCGGCTTAATCGACATCATCGGCGACAACCTGCTGCTTGATGACGAACAGGCCCTGGCGCTGGAACTGCCTGCCGGCGAGTACGTACGCCTGAGCATCATCGACAACGGCCGAGGCATGTCGGCGGAGATAGCAGAGCGCGCGGTAGACCCGTTCTTCACCACCAAGCCCATGGGCCAGGGCACTGGCCTGGGGCTGTCGATGACCTATGGCTTCGTGCGGCAGTCGGGAGGGCAATTACGCGTGCTGTCGGTGCTCGGCGAAGGTACACGCATTGAACTGCTGCTTCCCCGCCACCATGAGCAACCCGAAGCCCCTGCCCCCAAGCCCCGGCGCACATTGCTGGAAAACAGCTGCACGGCTGCGCAGCGTATCTTGCTGATCGAGGATCAGACGGCCCTTCGCCTGGTGGTCTGCGAAGTGCTGGAAGAGCTGGGCTACCTGGTCGATGCTTTTGAAAACGGCCCTACCGCCCTCGCCCATCTGCAAAGCGGCGAGCGGCCAGACTTGCTGCTTAGCGATATCGGCCTGCCCGGCGGCCTGAATGGCCGCCAGGTGGCTGAACGTTGCCGCGAGCGCTACCCGGACCTCAAGGTGCTGTTCATCACCGGTTATGACGAAAGTGCGGCGCTCAGTGATGGCCAGTTGCTGCAAGGTACGCTGGTACTGACCAAGCCATTCGAGCTTGGCGTACTGGCCGAGAAGGTACGTGCGTTGCTGGAGGATTGACGGGCGCGATCAGCGCCCGCCGCCCAGGTCGACGAAGCTACCGGTGGAATAGGACGCTTTGTCCGAGAGCAACCAGAGGATGGCCTCGGCCACTTCCTCGGGGCGCCCACCTCGGCCCATGGGCAAACCGGGTTCGAGCTTGCTGACCCGGTCGGGGTCACCGGACAACGCATGGAAACCGGTGTGGATATAACCTGGGCGCACGCCATTAACCCGTACGCCCTCGCCGGCTACTTCCTTGGCCAGGCCGATGGTGAAGGTATCGAGCGCGCCCTTGGAGGCGGCGTAGTCGACATATTCGTTGGGCGACCCCAGACGCGCGGCCACCGACGATACGTTGACGATGGCCCCGCCCTGCCCGCCATGCCGGCGTGCCATGCGCAGCAGTGCGTGCTTGGCGCAGAGCATGGGGCCGACAACGTTGGTCTTCATGACCTTGAGCAGGCGGAACTCGGACATGTCTTCGACGCGGCTCTGCTGGCCGATGGTGCCGGCATTGTTGACCAGTGCGGTGACCGGGCCGAGTTCTTCGTCGACGCGCTGGAACAGCTGGATGATCTCATCCTCGACGCTGGCGTCGGCGCGCACGGCGATGGCTTCGGCGCCGAGGGCGCGGACCTGGCTGAGGATGTTTTCGGCGGCCTGGTCGTCGGCGTGGTAGTTGATGCAGATGCGGTAGCCCTGGCGGGCGGCCAGCAGCGCCGTAGCGGCGCCGATGCCGCGGCTGCCGCCGGTGATGACGATGACTTTCTCCATGAATTTGCCAATCGTTTGGGGATGGGAGTATCGACAATAGGGGAAAAGGTTGTGCATGGGAATGACCAAGGTCAGCGCAGCCACCGGATCTGTTGCTCTTGCTCTTGGGATGTGGGCCTTCACATCGCACAGACATTCATTCGCGCAGGTGGCGCAGAGTCACCTTTCCGCCCTTACGGCGGGTCACTTTTTGTCAAACGCGACAAAAAGTAACCAAAAAACGCTGGCTCCCGTCATCCGGCCCCTGCGCTTCGCTCCGGGGTCCCCTCGCTACGGGCTTGCTCCCGGGAGTACGCGCTGCAGGCCCCATCCATGGGGCCTCAGCGCTTGACGGGCATCCATGCCCGTCACCTCCCTCCGCAAGCCCTTCGCTCGGCCTCCTGAAGTCGCAATCTGC
>NZ_JBDJLK010000141.1:0-8548 GCF_039673335.1 Pseudomonas sp. TWI929 | reverse complement strand
CGGGGTTTCCCCGGCTACTGCGCCTTATCTGGACCGGGCGTTGCTGGTCGGGCCTCTTGCGGGTTAAACCCCGCTCCCACAGGTCCTGTGTTGCCTGTTTCTGCTTTGCATTGGCCTGAACGTCCAGGCCGCCCCCACCCACGCCCTCACCGTCTACGGCGAAGCCCCCCGCTACAACGCCAGTTTCCAGCACTTCGACTACGTCAACCCCAATGCCCCCAAAGGCGGCATCCTGCGCCGTTCGGCCATCGAGATCGGCCAGTTCGACCATATCCTGCCGTACATCGACAAGGGTATCGGCGTCAGCGAAGTCGATGGCCTGCTGTACGCGCCATTGGCCGTACGTTCGTTCGATGAACCCTACACAGTCTATGGCCTGATCGCCCGGCGCATGGAGCGTGGCCCGGATGACGCCTGGCTGCGCCTCGAAGTAGACCCGCGCGCTACCTTCGCCGATGGCAAGCCGGTGCGCGCCGAAGACATACGCTTCACCTACGAGCTGCTGATGAGCAAAGGCAGCCTCAAGTACCGCACCCAGTTCGCCGACGTCACCGGGGTTACCGTGGAAAGCCCGCAACGTGTGCGCTTCGATTTCAAGCCCAACCATGGCCGCACCCTGGCGCTGGACCTCGCCACCCTGCCGGTGCTGCCGGAACACGACTGGCAGCAGCGCGACTTTGCCAACGGCGCCGGCTTCGACAAACCGGTCGGCAGTGGCCCGTACCGTATCGGGCGCATCGATAACGGCCGCAGCATCACCTTCGAACGCGACCCGACCTGGTGGGCGCGCGACTTGCCAGCCAGCCGTGGCCGCTACAATTTCGACAAGCTGCGCATCGAGTATTTCGGCGACACCGAAGTGGCGCGCCAGGTATTGAAGGGCGGCGGCTACGACTACAACCGCGAGTTCTCCGCCACCGCCTACACCCTGGGCTACAACGGCGCGCAACTGGACGATGGCCGCCTGCAGCGCGCCCACCTGGGCCCGGCCAAGCCGCAGGTTGCCCAGGGTTTCGTGTTCAACCTCGACCAGCCGCAGTTCAAGGACCGGCGCGTGCGCCAGGCACTTGGCATGCTGTGGGACTACGAGTGGAGCAACCGGCAGATGATGCGCAACATGTACATCCGCCAGCAGAGCGTGTTCTCCAATACCCCATTGGCAGCCCGCCAGCTGCCGGATGCCAGCGAGCTGAAGCTGCTCGAACCATTGCGCGGCAAGGTGCCGGACGAAGTCTTCAGCACGGTGTTCACCGCCCCGGTCACCGATGGTTCAGGCATCATCCGCAAGCAGCAGCTGCAGGCCCTGGGCCTGCTCGAACAAGCCGGCTGGCGCCCCGAAGGTGACCGCCTGGTAAACAGCCAAGGCACGCCGCTGGCGTTCACCTTCCTCAATGGCCAGGCGGGCATGGAGCGCCTGCTGCTGCCGTGGAAGCGCAACCTGGCACAGATTGGCGTTACCCTGAACATCCGCAATGTCGACTCGGCCCAGTACGTAAACCGCCTGATGGCACGCGACTACGACATGATCGTCACCGGCTACCCGGTCACCCTGTCGCCCGGTGCCGAGCTGTACAACTACTTTGGCTCGGCAGCGGCCCACGACCCCGGTTCGAACAACCTGATGGTGCTGCAGGACCCTGCCGTGGACCACCTGATCGACGGTCTGGTACGCGCCGCAACGCAGGCCGACATGCTGCACCATGCCCATGCCCTGGACCGGGTGCTGCAATGGAACTACTACTGGATCCCCAACTACTATCCACCAGGCAGCTCCACCGCCTGGTGGAACCGCTTCGGCCTGCCCAAGGTCCAGGCTGCCTATGACGAAGGCCTGGACACCTGGTGGGAGGTCAGCCCCACCGCGCTGACCAACGCACAAATGGCCGAACACCGGAAGTCTTCACCATGACCACCTACATCCTGCGCCGCCTGCTGCTGATCATCCCGACACTGCTGGCAATCCTGCTGGTCAATTTCGCCATCGTCCAGGCTGCGCCGGGTGGCCCGGTGGAGCAGGCCGTGGCGCGCCTGCAGGGCATAGGCGGTGGCGCACCAGGTGCGCGGGCCGAGGTGGTGCACAGTGAGTCGCGGGCCACCCGCGGCCTGGACCCGAAACTGATCGAAGAGATCAAGCGCCAGTACGGCTTTGACAAATCGGCCCCAGAGCGCCTGTGGTTGATGCTCGGCCAGTATGCCCGGCTGGACTTCGGCAACAGTTTTTTCCGCGGCGCCAAGGTCACCGACCTGATCCTCGACAAGTTGCCGGTCACCCTGTCACTGGGCTTATGGGCCACGCTGATCACCTACCTGGTGTCGATCCCGCTGGGCATTCGCAAGGCAGTACGCCACGGCAGCCGCTTCGATGCCTGGAGCAGCGCACTGATCGTGGTCGGCTACGCCCTGCCCTCGTTCCTGTTCGCCCTGCTGCTGATCGTGCTGTTCGCCGGCGGCACCTCGCTGAACTGGTTCCCGGTGCGCGGGCTGGTTTCGGACAACTTCGACGAACTAAGCCTGCTGGGCAAGGTGGCCGACTACTTCTGGCACCTGGTGCTGCCTGTCGGTGCCTTGGTGATCGGTGGTTTCGCCACCCTCACGCTGCTGACCAAGAACGCCTTCCTCGACGAGATTTCCCGGCAGTACGTGGTCACCGCCCGGGCCAAGGGCCTCAGCGAGCGCCGGGTGCTGTATGGCCACGTGTTGCGCAACGCCATGCTGTTGGTGGTAGCCGGGCTGCCGCAGGCACTGATCACGGTGTTCTTCGCCGGCTCGCTGCTGATCGAGGTGATCTTTTCGCTCGATGGCCTGGGCCGCATGAGTTACGACGCGGCGGTGTCGCGGGATTACCCGGTGGTGTTCGGCACGCTGTTCATCTTCACCCTGGCGGGCCTGCTGATTCGCCTGATCGGCGACCTGTCGTACACCCTGCTCGACCCGCGTATCGACTTTGACGCGAGGGCGCACTGATGTTGTCGCCCGTTTCGCGCCGTCGCCTGCAACGCTTTCGCCGCAATCGCCTTGGCTGGGTTTCGCTGTGGTTGTTCGCCGGCCTTCTGCTGCTGAGCATGGCTGCCGAACTGGTAGCCAACGACAAGCCGCTGCTGCTGGGCTACAAGGGCGAGCTGTATGTGCCGGCGCTCAAGCGCTACACCGAGCAGCAGTTTGGCGGCCAACTGCCGTTCCAGCCCGACTACCGCAGCGCCTATGTGCGCCAGCTGATAGCCGACCAGGGCGGCTGGATGCTGTTCGCGCCTATCCCGTTCAGCGCCGATACCCCCAACTATGACCTGCAAGTACCTACCCCCAGCCCGCCAAGCGCGAGCAACTGGCTAGGCACCGATGACCAGGGCCGCGATGTGCTGGCGCGGGTGCTGTACGGTACGCGGGTATCATTGCTGTTCGCCTTTGCCCTGACCGTGGTCAGCGTGCTCATCGGCATAGCGGCCGGCGCCCTGCAGGGCTACCACGGCGGCTGGGTCGACCTGCTTGGCCAGCGCCTGCTGGAGGTGTGGTCGGGCTTGCCGGTGCTGTACCTGCTGATCATCCTCAGTGGTTTTGTCGAACCCGATTTCTGGTGGTTGCTGGGGATCATGGCGCTGTTCTCCTGGTTGACCCTGGTCGACGTGGTGCGTGCCGAATTCCTGCGTGGGCGCAACCTTGAGTATGTGAAGGCCGCCCGGGCGCTGGGGCTGCCAGACAGTCAGGTAATGCTGCGGCACATCTTGCCCAATGCCATGAATGCAACGCTGACTTATGTGCCGTTCATGTTGACCGGGGCGATTACCACGCTCACCGCGCTGGATTTCCTTGGCTTCGGCATGCCGGCCGGTAGCGCCTCGCTGGGTGAACTGGTGACCCAGGGCAAACAGCACCTGGAAGCGCCGTGGCTGGGCTTTACCGCGTTCTTTGCGCTGGCGGTGATCTTGTCGCTGCTGGTGTTTATCGGGGATGCCATGCGGGAGGCGTTTGACCCCCGGGGTTAGGGTTCCAGGCCCGGCCATGCTTGCACTTCACTCAGGTTTACCTATTTACGTTAAGCGGCACCTGAAATGTAACCCGGTTGTGATTTTCAACGGCCATTGCCCTGGTGGTATTTCTGTTATTGCGACTGCCCTCCGGACGCCTGATCCAACCCATCATTTCAAGCACATCCTGCTTCAAGGGCTCCAATTCTGAGTCAGGTCCAAACCGCAAGAATTTATCAATAAATAATTTTTGCTGTTTCAGCACGTTCAACTGTTGTTCTGGGGGCACCTTTCGATTCTGCATGACATACGGGGCAATAAGCATATCTCTCACCAGCTCGTCGAACTGCGTGCCGCGCCACGTTATCCTTGAAGCTTGCAAGAGATCATCTGTCATACTTTTTGCAAAACTGTTTGCCGCTTGCTGAGCTTCACTTACTTGCTTTGTGCGCTTGGCTCCGCTTCTCCGAAGCCCTTTTTTGACCCGCGCAAAGTAATTAGTAATTTTCTTGAAACGAAAGTGCTTTGCTGCCACCCCTTGAAATGGCCATTTAGTGTAATTTAAAAGCGGTGATCGCCCGCTTGGATCCGCATGGCTTATTGGGTTTCCTTGACAATACGCACAGGCATTTACCCCACCAACATCGAATGGGCTCAGGATGTCCGGTGACTGGAATTTCATCAGCGCTGGGTTATAAACGCGGTGACCATTTCCTAACGGGTAATTTCCGGTGATTTTGTCTATCCATTCCCCATTGTACAAAGAAAGGAATGGTTTGCCAGAAACAAGCTCGGAATATCCATAAGGCGTGTATGCATAAACACTTGCGTGTCGCCCCTGCAAATGACACATCACCGAATGCTTCGCATCATTGACCATGATTGCAATCCCTTCGTCGTACGCTATTGCCAAACGGTCCGCGTTGACTTGCAACAACGAAACACACTTGTACTTTCCGACGAGCGTAACGGGGATATTTCCTTGGTAGAAGCGCCGGTTCTCCATCTCGTCTTCTCTTCTATCTCATTCATCTCACCATTTTATCGCCAGGACTTGAACATGCCACCTGACAATTTTGATAGTGTCGGTGTTCGTGGTCATCGCCACGTTGTACGCCACCGGCATCGTTTAAGGAGCTTTGCATGACCCTCAAAGGCAAGACTGCACTCGTCACCGGTTCCACCAGTGGCATCGGCCTGGGCATCGCCCAGATACTGGCCCGCGCAGGCGCCAACATCGTGTTCAACGGCTTTGGCAACCCCGCACCAGCGCTGGCCGAGATTGCCCGGCATGGGGTGAAGGTAATCCATCATCCGGCCGATCTGTCCGATGTAGCCCAGATCGAAGCGCTGTTCGCCCTGGCTGATCGCGAGTTCGGCAGCGTCGATATCCTGGTCAATAACGCGGGTATCCAGCATGTGGCACCGGTCGAGCAGTTCCCGGTCGAGAGTTGGGACAAGATCATCGCCCTCAACCTGTCGGCCGTGTTCCATGGCACGCGCCTGGCGCTGCCCGGCATGCGCGCGCGCAACTGGGGGCGCATCATCAACATCGCCTCGGTACATGGCCTGGTCGGTTCGACCGGCAAGGCGGCCTATGTGGCGGCCAAGCACGGTGTGGTTGGCCTGACCAAGGTGGTGGGCCTGGAAACCGCGACCAGCAACGTCACCTGCAATGCCATCTGCCCGGGCTGGGTGCTGACCCCGCTGGTGCAAAAGCAAATCGACGATCGTGCTGCCAACGGTGGCGATCCGCTGCAAGCGCAGCACGATCTTCTAGCAGAAAAGCAGCCGTCGCTGGCCTTCGTCACCCCCGAGCACCTGGGTGAACTGGTACTATTCCTGTGCAGCGAGGCCGGTAGCCAGGTTCGCGGTGCCGCCTGGAACGTCGATGGTGGCTGGTTGGCCCAGTGACGGGCGGCCTGGGCCTGGCGGCGGTCTCGCATTCGTTTATCTGCAAGGAGGCCCTATGCGCCCAACCCCAATGACTGCGATTCTGGCCCTGACTCTGGCTGCCGCCGCACAAGCATCAGCAGCCAGCCTGAAGGACGTCGCGCCCTACCCCGAGGCGGAAAAAGGCTTCACCCGGCAGGTCATCCACCTGCCAGCCCAGGCTGACGAGTCGGCCTACCAACTGGAAATTATCGCCGGCAAGACCCTGCCGGTGGACTGCAACCGCCAGCGTCTGGGCGGCAGCCTTGAACAACTTACCCTGGAAGGCTGGGGCTACAACTACTACCGCCTGGAGAAAGTCAGCGGCCCGGTCAGCACCCTGATGGCCTGCCCGGATGGCAAGAAGACCAACGCCTTTGTGCCGGTGGTCGGTGATGGTTTCATGCTGCGCTACAACAGCAAGTTGCCGGTGGTGGTATATGCACCCAAGGATGTAGAGGTGCGCTACCGCGTATGGTCGGCATCGCAGGACGTGCAAAAGGCTAAAGTAGAGTAACGCGTAAGCCTTAGACCATGATGGTGCCTTCATCGCCGGCGAGCCGGCTCCCACAGGTTGGTCACTGTACTTAAGATCTGTGAGGTCCCTGTGGGAGCTGGCTTGCCGGCGATGGGGCCCTTGCAGGCTACAGGAGGTTCGGCATGAACGATGTGCTTTGGCGCCCCTCCACGGCGCAGATCGAGGCCAGCCGGATGGATGCCTTCCGCCGCCGGGTCAACCTGCGCTACAACCTGCAACTGAACGACTACCAGGCGCTGCACCGCTGGAGCATCGAACAGCGGCCCGCCTTCTGGCAAACCCTTGCCGAGTATTTCCACGTCCACTGGCATACCCCGCCGAGCCAGGTGCTCAGCGAAGGGCCACAGATGCCCGATGCCCAGTGGTTCAGCCATGCCACCCTGAACTTCGCCGAACACTTGCTGCGCCGTCGCGACGACCGTCCGGCCGTGGTTGCCGTGCGCGAAGACGGCCAGCGCCAGGTGTTTACTCATGCCGAGTTGGCTGCACAGGTGGCCGGGCTGCAAACCGCGTTCAGGGCCGCCGGTATCGTCCCCGGCGACCGGGTGGCCGCGGTTATGCCCAACACCTGGCAAACCCTGGTCGCCATGCTCGCCTGCACCAGCCTCGGCGCGGTCTGGTCCACCTCCTCGCCCGAGTTCGGCGTGCACGGCATCATCGACCGCTTCGGCCAGATAGCGCCCAAACTGCTGATCGTCTGCGCCGATTACCAGTACGCAGGCAAGGCCATCGACCAAGTGGACAAAGTCAACCAGGTGTGCGCGCAGTTGCCCGGCCTTGAGCGATTGATCGTAGTGCCGCATACCCGCAGCGGCACGCGCGCAGATGAATTCCAGGCAGCCAGCGTCAGCCTGTGGGATGACTTCTACCAGCCCGGCGGCGAGCCGCATTTCACGCCACTGCCCTTCGATCAGCCGTTGTACATCCTCTATTCCAGTGGCACTACGGGTGTGCCCAAGTGCATTGTCCATCGCGCCGGTGGCGTGTTGCTGCAGCACCTCAAGGAGCACGGCCTGCACAACGACCTTAAGGCCGATGACGTGCTGTTCTACTACACCACCTGCGGCTGGATGATGTGGAACTGGCTAGTCAGCGGCCTGGCGGTGGGTGCCACGCTGGTGCTGTACGACGGTTCGCCCTTCCACCCCGGCCCGCAGCGCCTGCTGGACCTGATCGATGCCGAGGGTATCCACGCCTTCGGTACCAGTGCCAAATACCTGGCAGCCCTGGAGCAGGCAGGCCTGGAACCTGCCACCAGCCACCGCCTGGGCAGCCTGCGCCTGCTGCTGTCGACCGGCTCGCCACTGTCGCCGCACAGCTATGAATACGTGTACGGCAAGATCAAGGCCGACCTGTGCCTGGCTTCCATGTCGGGCGGTACCGACATCGTCGCCTGCTTCGTGCTGGGCAACCCGACCCTGCCGGTACGCCGTGGAGAAATCCAGTGCAAGGGCCTGGGCATGGCGGTGGAGGTATGGAACGAGCTTGGCCAGCCGGTGCAGGACGAAAAAGGCGAACTGGTATGCACGCACAACTTCCCTTCCATGCCGCTGGGGTTCTGGCACGACCCTGACGGCGGCCGTTACCACGAGGCCTATTTCAGCCAGTTCCCGGGGGTGTGGGCCCAGGGCGATTATGCCGAACAGCGCGCCAGCGGTGGCATGGTGATCCATGGCCGCTCCGATGCCGTACTCAACCCCGGCGGTGTGCGCATTGGCACGGCGGAGATCTACCGGCAGGTGGAAAAGGTCGAACAGGTAGTGGAAAGCGTGGCCATCGGCCAGGACTGGCAAGGCGATGTGCGGGTGGTGCTGTTCGTGCGCCTGCGTGATGGCGTGCAACTGGATGAGGCCCTGCGCCAGCAGATCCGCCAGGTGATACGCCAGTACACCACGCCCCGCCATGTGCCGGCGGTGATTGCCCAGGTCAGCGACATCCCGCGCACCATCAGCGGCAAGTTGGTGGAATTGGCGATTCGCAATGTGGTGCATGGCTTGCCGGTGAAGAACACCGACGCCCTGGCCAACCCGGAGGCGCTGGAGCAGTTTCGTGATCGGGTGGAGTTGCTTACCCCGTAGTAAAGCCCTTCACCGCCATTGTGGGAGCGGCCTTGCGT
>NZ_JBDJLK010000140.1:0-8641 GCF_039673335.1 Pseudomonas sp. TWI929 | reverse complement strand
TCAAGCGCCTCCACAGCTACAACGGCTATGAAACACCGGTAGCCATGGAGGAAAAGCTCAAGATAGCGGCATGAACCTTAACCGGTGTCCAAAATTACTTGACCAGTTCAAACTGGCTGCTGAGTTGTATCACCGTCTGGTGGTGGCCGGCTGGCTGGAGGGCAGCGGCCGACAGTTGATGGTGAGTGATGAGGGGCGGGCGCAGTTGGCGTTGGTCGGGGTTTACATCGATGCCCTGGCGCCACACCAGCAACGCGGTTGCGTGATCTGCCGCTGCACCGAGTGGGACGACCAAGGGCCGCACCTGGGCGGTGTGCTGGGCCAGGCGTTGTTCAGGTTGTTTTTGCAATCGGGCTGGATGCGCGAGGCCGAGGACACGCGGGCATTGCATATCTCGGCACTGGGTATCCAGCAGATCAATCGCATAGCCCGCGTGGCGACGTTGCAGGTCGGTTGAGCGTAACGCCCTCGTTCAATCAGACCAGCCGGGCATCCAGGCTGTTCTGGGCCAGGCGACGGGCCTGGTCTTCGGTCATGCCCAGGTGGGTGTGCAGGGCGTGGAAGTTTTCGGTGACATAGCCCCCGAAGTAGGCTGGGTCGTCCGAGTTGACCGTTACCTTCACGCCGCGCTCGAGCATGTCGAGGATGTTGTGCTGGCTCATGTGGTCGAACACGCAAAGCTTGGTGTTCGACAGCGGGCACACCGTGAGCGGGATCTGCTCGTCGATGATGCGCTGCATCAGGCGCTCGTCCTCGATGGCGCGCACGCCGTGGTCGATGCGCTTGATCTTCAGCAGGTCGAGGGCTTCCCAGATGTACTCGGGCGGGCCTTCTTCGCCGGCATGGGCAACGGCGACGAAGCCTTCGCTGCGGGCGCGGTCGAACACGCGCTGGAACTTGCTCGGCGGGTGGCCCATTTCCGAGCTGTCCAGGCCAACGGCGATGAAAGCATCGCGGAACGGCAGGGCCTGGTCGAGGGTTTTCTGCGCTTCATCTTCGCTGAGGTGGCGCAGGAAGCTGAGGATAAGGCCACTGCTGATGCCCAGTTGCTCACGGCCATCCTTCAGTGCCTGGTTGATGCCGTTGAGCACCACCTCGAAGGGGATGCCGCGGTCGGTGTGGGTTTGCGGGTCGAAGAACGGTTCGGTGTGGATAACGTTCTGCGCCTTGCAGCGTTGCAGGTAGGCCCAGGTCAGGTCGTAGAAGTCCTGCTCGGTACGCAGCACATCGGCGCCCTGGTAATACAGGTCGAGAAACTCCTGCAGGTTGTTGAAGGCATAGGCACCGCGCAAGGTCTCCACATCGGCCCAGGGCAGGGCGATCTTGTTGCGCTCGGCCAGGGCGAACAGCAGCTCGGGCTCCAGCGAGCCCTCCAGGTGCAGGTGCAGCTCGGCCTTGGGCAGGGCGTTCAACCAGTCATACATAGGGGCTTATCTCAATCAGGTACGGTTGCCGCCATTCTACAGGGGCTGGCCGGGCAATGCGCCCGGCCTGGCTGCGACCCGGTGAATCACCAGACCAAGGGTTCGCCTTTGTAGTTGATGAAGCGCAAGCCGCCGTTGCCGCTTTGTGCCTTGATCTGCTCAAGCATGCCTCGGGTGCTGGTGAGCACGTCGATCTCGGCGTTTTCACCGCCCATGTCGGTTTTCACCCAGCCCGGATGCATGGCCAGCACGCACAGGTCAGGGCGCTGCTGCTCGACGACAAAGCTGTTGATCATCGAGTTCAGCGCCGCTTTGCTGGCCTTGTACAGGCAGATTTCACCGCCGTCGGGGATGGTCACGCTACCCAGGATCGAACTCATGAAGGCCAGCACGCCGCTGCCCTCGCGTACCTGGCCGACCAGGCGGCGGGCCACACGAATCGGTGCCACGGCGTTGGTCATGAACAGGTCACCGATGTCCTTGTTTTGTACCGTCTCCAGGTCTTGCGGCAGTGGGCCCATGACGCCGGCGTTGACGAACACCAGGTCGAACACCTGGCCTTGCAGGCGTTGCCTCAGGCTATCGAGCTGGGCGGTGTCGTTCATTTCCAACTGCTCGATACGCACACCGGGCACCGCTGCCAAGGCGCCAGGCTGCTGCGGGTTGCGCACGGTGGCGGTGATGTTCCAGCCGTCTTCGTGCAGGCGTTGCACCAGGCCCAGGCCGAGCCCGCGCGAGGCGCCGATGATAAGTGCGGTTTTTGTGTTGGCCATGTGGATGCGCTCCATGATCGGTTGGCAAATAAGGGTATTGAGGATAATGCACTGGGGCCGATTTGCAGCCCTTCATCCAAAGGCGGTGCAATACCTGTGGGAGCGGCCTTGTGTCGCGAATGGGCTGCAAAGCAGCCCCAGGATTTCAGCAACACCGCAAAAGAATTGCCGGGGCCGCTTTGCGGCCCTATCGCGACGCAAGGCCGCTCCCACAAAAGGATCGCGTTCTCATATGGGTAGATCGGCTTGCAGGCTGGCTAAAAAACGATCAGTCGCGCCGCACCCTTGGCTGGCCGGGCGGTTCGCCTGTTGGCGCACGGGTTATCCACAGGCTGGTCCACAGTTATTGTGTGCAAGCTGACGTTCCCCCAGGCAGGCGTGCCTGACATCCAATTGGGGATAACTCTTGACCTTTCAGCAGTTTGCAGCTGTCATCAAACAGTGATCAAAATATGATCAAAGCTCTGCGGGCCTTGAAAGCAGTAGCCTGCAAGAGAATGCCCCAAGCTTATCCACAGGCCGGCCCACAGTTGTTGTGGGCAATGTTCAGCGCGCTTCCAGCAGAATGCGCCCGCGGCTCAGGTCGGCCAGCTGCTGCTGCAATGGCGCCAGGTGAGCGTCACCCAGGGCAACCAGCAGGTCCACGCCATTGGCGGTGAATTGTTCATCCAGGACCAGGCCGTCAACCTCTGCCAGGCGTAGTTTCACCAATGCCAGTTCGCTGAAGCTGCAACTGCAGGTGAATTCACTGCGCTGCACCAGCAGCCGCTTGGGCGCCTGTTGCAGGCACTTGTTGGCGCCGCCGCCATAGGCCCTGGCCAGGCCACCAGTGCCCAGCTGGATGCCGCCGTACCAGCGAATCACCAGCACCACCACCTGGTCGCAGTCTTGTGCTTCGATGGCCGCCAGGATCGGCCGCCCCGCAGTGCCGCCTGGTTCGCCGTCATCGCTGCTGCGGTACTGCGCGCCAAGCTTCCAGGCCCAGCAGTTGTGGGTGGCGGCCAGGTCGCTGTGGCGCTCGATGAAGCTCATTGCTTCGGCGGCGCTGCTGATTGGCCCGGCGAGGGTGATGAAACGGCTTTTGCGGATTTCCTCGCGGTATTCGCAGAGGTCGAGCAGGGTAGAAGGCATAAATGAAAGTCAGGCAGCCGGCTTGATGCCGCAGCCCTTCAGAATGATGTGGATAAGGTTGTTGCTCGCGTCTTCCATGTCCTGCTTGGTCAGGCGGCTGCGGCCGGTGACCTGGCAGATCTGGGTGGCGAAGTCGGCGTAGTGCTGGGTGCTGCCCCACAGCAGGAAGATCAGGTGTACCGGGTCGACCCGGTCCATCTTGCCGGCGTCCATCCAGGCCTGGAACACCGCAGCCCGGCCACGGAACCATTCGCGGTAGTCGGCACTGAAATATTCGGTCAGGCAGGTGCCGCCACTGATTACTTCCATGGCGAAAATCCGCGAGGCTTGCGGGTTGCGTCGGGAGAATTCCATCTTGGTGCGGATGTACTGGCTCAGGGCCTCACCCGGGTCGTCCTCGACGCTCAAGGCGTTGAAGGTGCTGTCCCACAACTCGATGATGTTGCTGAGCACGGCAATGTAAAGGCCCAGCTTGTTGGTGAAGTAATAATGCAGGTTGGCCTTGGGCAACCCCGCCTTGAGGGCGATGGTGTTCATGCTGGTGCCCTTGAAACCATGGCGCGCGAACTCGTCTTCGGCGGCCTGGATGATGGCCTGTTCGTTTTTCTGGCGGATGCGGCCCGCGGGCTTGCCCGAGGTGGAGGGGAGGTGCGCAGGGACTTCTAGGGTCATGGACGATTCCGTACGGGTCAGTGGCTGCGGCTGTCGGACAAGATTACCTGCCTGCGCCGAAGTGACAAGCGTTTGCGGCAGAGACTGGCATCAACGTGTCGCAGCCAGGCTTTCGAGGAAGCTTTCCAGCACCAGGTTCGGCCGCCGGCCTTTGCGCGTTACCCAGCTCAGGCTCAGGTCATAGAAGCGCTGACTGGGTTTGAGGGCGCGCAAGCGGCCTTGCTGCACCCAGAAGGTGGCGTAGTGGTCTGGCAGGTAGCCGATGTAGCGCCCGGTGAGGATGAGAAAGGCCATGCCTTCGCGGTCCGAAGCACTGGCGGTGCAGTTCAGCGCCTGGTAATGCGCCTGGATATCCGCCGGCAGGCGGAAGGTGGGGGTGATGGCTTCCTGGCTGTTGAGGCGGTCGTCGTCGATCTGCTGGTCATCGGCATAGAACAGCGGGTGGCCGACCGCGCAGTACAACAGCGAGCGTTCGCTGTACAACGGCTGGTACTCCAGGCCTGACAGCGGGCTGGTCTGCGGCACCACGCCGACATGCAGGCTGCCATCGAGCACGCCGTGTTCGACCTGGCTGGGTGCGATCATGCGGATCTGGATGCGCACATCGGGGCCGCGGTCCTTGAGCTCGGCCAGGGCGTGGGTAATGCGCATGTGCGGCAGGGTAACCAGGTTGTCGGTCAGGCCAATGTTCAGCTCGCCCCGTAAATGCTGGTGCAGGCCGTTGACCTCGGTGCGGAAGCTTTCCAGGGCGCTGAGCAGTTGCAGTGCCGAATGGTAGACCTCGCGGCCTTCCTCGGTCAGCGAGAAGCCGGCGCGGCCGCGTTGGCACAGGCGCAGGCCAAGGCGTTGCTCGAGGTCGTTCATCTGCTGGCTGATGGCCGAGCGGCCAATGCCGAGCACGTTCTCGGCGGCCGAGAAGCCACCGCACTCGACTACGCTGCGGTAGATCTTCAGCAGGCGGATGTCGAAGTCGCTGACCTGGGCGAGTGGATCGGGGCGTCGGCTCATTAGTTTAGTCGTGGCCTGTCTGAAGATTAGAAATGTTGGCTTTTTCAGACTTTATCGCCGTGCCAATTTAGCTGCAACAACATCCATCGTTGCCTAATCGTCTTTCGAGGAACCGCCGATGAACATGCCCGAAACCGCTACCGCCGGTATCGCCAGCCAGCTCAAGCTGGATGCCCACTGGATGCCCTACACCGCCAACCGCAACTTCCAGCGCGACCCACGCCTGATCGTGGCGGCCGAAGGCAACTACCTGGTCGATGACCAAGGGCGCAAGATCTTCGATGCCCTGTCTGGGCTATGGACCTGCGGTGCCGGGCATACCCGCAAGGAAATCACCGACGCGGTGACCCGTCAGCTGGCTACCCTGGACTACTCCCCGGCGTTCCAGTTCGGCCACCCGTTGTCGTTCCAGCTGGCTGAAAAGATTGCCGAGCTGGTGCCGGGCGACCTGAACCATGTGTTCTATACCAACTCCGGTTCCGAGTGCGCCGACACCGCGCTGAAGATGGTGCGTGCCTACTGGCGCCTGAAAGGCCAGGCGACCAAGACCAAGATCATCGGCCGTGCCCGTGGCTACCACGGGGTGAACATCGCCGGTACCAGCCTGGGTGGCGTAAACGGTAACCGCAAGATGTTCGGTCAGCTGCTGGACGTCGATCACCTGCCTCACACCGTGCTGCCGGTGAACGCCTTCTCCAAAGGCATGCCGGAAGAGGGCGGTATCGCCCTGGCTGACGAAATGCTCAAGCTGATCGAGCTGCACGATGCCTCCAACATCGCTGCAGTGATCGTCGAGCCGTTGGCAGGTTCCGCCGGCGTACTGCCGCCGCCAAAGGGTTACCTGAAGCGCCTGCGTGAAATCTGCACCCAGCACAACATCCTGCTGATCTTCGACGAAGTGATCACCGGTTTCGGCCGCATGGGCGCGATGACCGGCTCCGAAGCCTTCGGCGTTACCCCGGACCTGATGTGCATCGCCAAGCAGGTGACCAACGGCGCCATCCCGATGGGCGCAGTGATCGCCAGCAGCGAGATCTACCAGACCTTCATGAACCAGCCGACCCCGGAATACGCCGTTGAATTCCCGCACGGCTATACCTATTCGGCCCACCCGGTAGCCTGTGCCGCCGGTATCGCCGCGCTGGACCTGCTGCAGAAGGAAAACCTGGTGCAGTCCGCCGCCGAACTGGCGCCGCACTTCGAGAAGCTGCTGCACGGCGTGAAAGGCACCAAGAACATCGTCGATATCCGCAACTACGGCCTGGCCGGCGCCATCCAGATCGCTGCCCGCGACGGTGATGCCATCGTCCGTCCGTATGAAGCGGCGATGAAACTGTGGAAGGCTGGCTTCTACGTACGCTTCGGTGGCGACACCCTGCAGTTCGGCCCAACCTTCAACACCACGCCGCAGGAACTGGACCGCCTGTTCGACGCAGTGGGCGAAACCCTGAACCTGATCGACTGATCTTTCCGAATTTGATGCCAGGTGCGTGAACGTATCGCGCGCCAGCCGCTACCTTCTTTATCTGGAGTTTTGCATGAGCATTGTTCAGCACCTGATCCACGGCGAACTGGTTACCAAGGGTGAGCGCACCGCCGATGTCTTCAACCCGTCCACCGGCCAGGCCGTGCGCAAGGTCGAGCTGGCCAGCCGCGCGACCGTGCAGGAAGCCATCGATTCCGCCAAGGCGGCCTTCCCGGCCTGGCGCAATACCCCGCCGGCCAAGCGCGCCCAGGTGATGTTCCGCTTCAAGCAACTGCTGGAGCAGAACGAAGCGCGTATCTCGCAGATGATCAGCGAAGAGCACGGCAAAACCCTGGAAGACGCCGCCGGCGAACTGAAGCGTGGTATCGAGAACGTCGAGTTTGCCTGCGCAGCGCCGGAAGTGCTGAAAGGCGAGTACAGCCGTAACGTGGGCCCGAACATCGACGCCTGGTCCGACTTCCAGCCGCTGGGTGTGGTTGCCGGTATCACCCCGTTCAACTTCCCGGCCATGGTGCCGCTGTGGATGTACCCGCTGGCCATCGCCTGCGGTAACGCCTTCATCCTCAAGCCTTCCGAGCGTGACCCAAGCTCGACCCTGTTCATTGCCCAGCTGCTGCTGGAAGCCGGCCTGCCGAAGGGCATCCTTAACGTGGTGCACGGTGACAAGGAAGCGGTGGATGCGCTGATCGAAGCGCCTGAAGTGAAAGCGCTGAGCTTTGTTGGTTCTACCCCGATCGCCGAGTACATCTATGCCGAAGGCACCAAGCGCGGCAAGCGTGTGCAGGCGCTGGGTGGTGCGAAGAACCACGCAGTGCTGATGCCGGATGCCGACCTGGACAACGCGGTCAGCGCACTGATGGGCGCAGCCTATGGTTCGTGTGGCGAGCGTTGCATGGCCATTTCGGTGGCAGTGTGCGTGGGCGACCAGGTGGCCGATGCCCTGATTGCCAAGCTGGAGCCGCAGATCAAGGCGCTGAAGATTGGTGCTGGCACTTCGTGCGGCCTGGACATGGGTCCACTGGTGACCGCTGCTGCGCGTGACAAGGTAGTGGGTTACATCGATGACGGCGTTGCCGCTGGCGCCAAGCTGGTGGTGGATGGCCGTGGCTTCCGAGTGGCCGGTAATGAAGATGGCTACTTCGTCGGTGGCACCCTGTTCGACAAGGTGACCCCGGAGATGCGTATCTATAAAGAAGAGATCTTTGGCCCGGTGCTGTGCGTGGTACGGGTGAACAGCCTGGAGCAGGCCATGCAGCTGATCAACGATCACGAGTATGGCAACGGTACCTGCATCTTTACCCGTGACGGCGAAGCGGCGCGCCTGTTCTGTGACGAGATTGAAGTGGGCATGGTTGGTGTCAACGTGCCGCTGCCGGTGCCAGTGGCTTACCACAGCTTTGGTGGCTGGAAGCGTTCGCTGTTTGGTGACCTGCATGCCTATGGCCCGGACGGGGTGCGCTTCTATACCCGTCGCAAGGCGATCACCCAGCGCTGGCCGCAGCGGGCTAGCCACGAGGCATCGCAGTTTGCATTCCCTAGCTTGTAAGGGGTGAGGGAGTAGCGGGGAGGCCGGTAGGCCTCCCCGTTTTGTTTTTGGGGGTTGGTTGTTGCTGTGCTGTGGCGGGCGTCAGGGCGGCGCTCGATCTCATAGGCGCTGCATGTGTTGTGGCAGGCACTTGTCGGCCTTGATACGGTCTTCGCCTGGAATATTTCAATTAAATGAAATTAAAGGTTGACGCCCTTTCGAATCCCCTTATAATGCGCCCCACTTCCAGCGACAACGGAACGACAAACTCCTTGAGATTCAACGAGTTAGCCGATTCGGAAAGCGCTGAAAGGGCTACGATCAACTGATCGTCAGTGGTTGAGAAGAAGGTTGACAGCGGTTTTAAACGCTGTAGAATTCGCCTCCCGCTACGACAGATCGCAGCGAGTCAAGTGTTTGAAGCTAAACGAGTTTCTCGCAAAAACTTCAAAATAAATGCTTGACAGCAAATGAGGAAAGCGTAGAATGCGCGCCTCGGTTGAGACGAAAGGCTCTTAACCAAACGCTCTTTAACAAATCGAATCAAGCAATTCGTGTGGGTGCTTGTGAGTACGGACTGATAGTCAAAAAGATTATCAGCATCACAAGTGGCCATGCGAGA
>NZ_JBDJLK010000139.1:0-9455 GCF_039673335.1 Pseudomonas sp. TWI929 | reverse complement strand
GCACTGACTTCAGGTGTAGTGCGATCCCTGGGGGAGCGGGCAAGCCCGCGAAGAGGCCGGCACAGGCTGTAGACTGTTTTCTTTGCAACCGCCGCTCAAGTACAGTCTGCTTCATGGACAAATATGCGCCCCGCCAGTGGCTCCCCCACGAGAAGCCCAGCCTGCCTGGCTCTCCCTCCACGCCCCTGCATACCCCGGCCAAACGCCTGGCCTACGGCGTGGTCGGGCTGCTGGTGGCAATCACTGGCGGCCTGGGTAATGCGCTGGTCACCGCCAACCTGGTGTTCTTGCAAGGTGCCTTGGGCGCAACCACGGCGGAAATGGCCTGGCTGCCAGCCGCCTATGTCATGACCAACGTGTCCATCAACCTGCTGCTGGTGAAGTTCCGCCAGCAGTTTGGCCTGCGCGCCTTCACCGAAGTGTTCCTGGTGCTATATGCCTTGGTTACCTTCGCCCACCTGCTGGTCAACGACCTCAATTCGGCCATCGCCGTGCGCGCGGCCCACGGCATGGTCGGCGCGGCGCTCAGTTCGCTGGGGCTGTACTACATGATCCAGGCGTTCCCGGCGAAATGGCGACTGAAGGCGATGGTGCTGGGGCTGGGCGCCTCGCAGCTGGCGCTACCGCTGGCGCGGATCTTTTCCGAAGACCTGCTGCAGATCGCCGAGTGGCGCGGGCTGTACCTGTTCGAACTGGGCCTGGCGCTGGCCGCGCTGGGTTGCGTACTGATGCTCAAGCTACCGCCCGGTGACCGCTTCAAGACCTTCGAGCCGCTGGACTTTCTGACCTTCACCTTGATAGCCAGCGGCACCGCCCTGCTCTGCGCCGTACTGTCGCTGGGGCGCATCGACTGGTGGCTGGAGGCGCCGTGGATCGGCGTGGCCTTGGCGGCTTCGATCGCCCTGATATTCAGCGGCTTGGCCATCGAGCACAACCGCCGCAACCCACTGTTGATGACCCACTGGCTGGGCAGCGGCGCCATCATTCGCCTGGCCCTGTGCGTGGTGCTGATCCGCATGGTCACCTCGGAACAGTCCACTGGCGCGGTCGGTTTCTTGCAGGCGCTGAACATGGGCAGCGAGCAAATGCGCACGCTGTACTGGATCATGCTGCTGGGGGCGGTGGCCGGCCTCGCCAGCAGTGCCCTCACCATAAACCCCAATCACCTGGTGATCCCGCTGTTCGTCTCGCTGCTGGCCATGGCCGCGGGCGCCTTCATGGACAGCAGCTCCAACAACCTCACGCGCCCGGCACAGATGTATTTCAGCCAGTTCCTGTTGGCGTTCGGCAGCACCTTTTTCCTCGGCCCATCCATGGCCCTGGGCATCAGCCATGTACGCGCCAACCCGCGCAACCTGGTGAGTTTTTCGGTGTTGTTCGGCATCTGCAACAACCTCGGCGGCCTTATTGGCGCGGCGCTGCTGGGCACCTTCCAGACCTGGCGGGAGAAATTCCACTCCAGCCACCTGATGGACCGCCTCAGCTACCTCGAACCGCTGGTCACGGCACGGGTGCAAAGCGGCGGTGCTGGCTACGGCGGCATCATCGCCGACCCGGCCCTGCGCAGCGAAGCCGGCCTGCGCCTGCTGGCCAGTGCCGCCACCCGTGAAGCGAATGTGATGGCTTACAACGATGTGTTCGTGCTGATCGGCAGCATCGCTATCCTGACCATGATCTGGATCTGCATCCGCAGCACTTGGCTCTGGTACGCGAAACGCCAGGCCAATTCCACCGACCCCACCCCCGGCGCGCCCACCCGATGACCGACGATACCCGCACCACGACCACCACTGCCATCGCCGAAACCCCGGAAGGCGTAACACCGCCCAGTGAGCCGACCAGCCCGGTACGTACGCGGCGGGTGCGCATCCTGTCATCGGTCAGCTTCGCTGCCGTGGCCCTGGCCGGCATCCTGCTGGTGCTGTATGCATGGCGCCTGCCACCGTTCAGCAGCGCCATCGAAAGCACCGAAAATGCCCTGGTACGCGGCCAGGTAACCATCATTGGCCCGCAACTGAGCGGCTACATCGTCGACGTGCCGGTGCACGACTTCCAGTTCGTCAAGGCCGGTGACTTGCTGGTACAGCTGGATGACCGTATCTACAAGCAGCGCCTGGCCCAGGCCAGCGCCCAGTTGCAGCAACAGCAGGCGGCCTTGGCCAACAACCTGCAGCAGCGTAAGAGTGCCGAAGCGACCATTGCCCAACGCCAGGCTGCCATCGGCGACGCCGCCGCCCAAGCCGCCAAGGCCAGGGCCGACCTGACCCGCAACCAGGCACTGGTCAGCGATGGCTCGGTGTCGCGCCGCGACCTGGACCTGGCCCGGGCCAGCGAAGCCGCGGCAGCCGCCAGCCTGGCCCAAGCCAAGGCAGCCTTGGAAATCGCCCGCCAGGACCGGGAAACGGTGGTGGTCAACCGGGCGGCGCTGGAGGCCTCGGTGGAAAACGCCAAGGCCGCCGTGGAACTGGCCCACATCGACCTCGACAATACCCGCGTCACCGCCCCGCGCGACGGCCAACTGGGGCAGATTAGTACGCGCCTGGGGGCCTATGTAAATTCGGGCGCGCAGCTGATGGCGCTGGTGCCCGACACCTTGTGGGTGATTGCCAACATGAAAGAAACCCAGATGGCCAATGTACGTATTGGCCAGCCGGTGAGTTTTACCGTGGATGCGCTGAACCACCTGAAGCTGCAGGGGCATGTGCAGCAGCTTTCACCCGCCACCGGCTCGGAGTTCGCCTTGTTGCAGGCAGATAACGCCACCGGCAACTTCGTCAAGATTGCCCAGCGCATACCGGTGCGAATCACCGTGGATGCCGACCAGCCAGAGGCCAAGCGCTTGCGGCCGGGGATGTCGGTGGTGGTCAGTATCGATACCCGTGGCGAACAGTGATGTTGCCTTTACCGGCGATAGGGCCAGTGCAGCCCACACGGAGATGCCGTCGTGCCACGATTGCGCCGCTCTAGGCCGTGGGTTTTAATCGCGCACGATCCGTTTCCAAGGAAGTTTCACCATGTACAGGAAGATCGTGCCGCTGGCACTGTTGGCAACCTTGGCCGGTTGTTCCGACCGCCAGGACACCACCAAGGCCAGTTTCCATAAGGCCGCCCAGGCCTACCTCGATAGCCAGTACCCGCACTGCTTCGTCGTCAGCTCATTCCCCACCAAGACCCAGGACTTCGATGTGCACGGCACCAACAAGGCGTTGCATGCCCTGGCGCAGGTGGGCGTGGTCAGCGAAAAGGAAATCTCGCGCACCGAAGTGCCTGCCCGCCTATGGTCGCCGGCGCGCACGGATATCTATTACGCCTATGACCTGACCGATGAAGGCCGCAGGTACTACAAGGCAGGCAGTGGGCTGTGCTTTGGCAAAGCGCAGGTCACGGCCGTCGAGCAGTTCAGTGAGCCGAATGAGGTGGCCGGGCAGAAGCGGTCGAATGTGACCTATGCCTACAAGATCACCGGGCTGCCGGCGTGGGCCGGGAATGTATCAGTCAAGGCTGGCATTGTCGGGCTGGACAAGGCGGTGGCCAGCAATGACACGCCGCTCAAGGAAACACGGGCGATGGTGCTGACCAGCAACGGTTGGAAGATGCTGGATGAATAGTTGTTTGCTGTGCTGGCCCCTTCGCGGGTGCGTCACAGGCCTTGAGGGCTGCGCTCTACCTGAGGGAGCGGCTTTACCCGCGAAGAGGCCAGCACAGGCTTACATCCACCAGGCCAGCACCACCGGCAACCAGGCAAACGACAGCACCGTCGAGCACATCACCAGGTTCGCCACCTGCTCCGGCTCGCGGTTGGCCCGCAACGCCATCAGGTAGTTGAACACCGCCACCGGCATTGCCGACTGCACCACCAGCACTGCGCGCTCCAGGCTCTCCAAGCCCAATGCCGCGCCCACCGCCCAGCCCACCGCAGCCCCCAGGCCAATACGCAGGCCACCCAGCAGCATGCCGCTGCCGACATGGCGCAGGCGAATGCTGGCCAGCGACACGCCAAGGGTCAGCAGCATCAGCGGGATGGTCATGCCACCCAGCAAGTTTGCCGTGTTGGCCAACCAGCGCGGCAATTCAAAATCGAGAAAAATGATCGGCATGGCGCCGGCCAGGCTGATCACGATAGGGTTGCGCACCAGTGCCTTGAGCGATGCCGCAGTGCCGGAGATGGCCATACCGATGGTGAACTGCACGATCGACAGGGTCAGGAAAAACGCCACAGCCAGTGCCAGGCCGTGTTCACCAAACGCGTACAGGCTGATCGGCAGCCCCATGTTGCCGGTGTTGGGGAACATGAACGCCGGCATCAGCACCCGCCAGTGCATGCCCGAGGCACGGCACACCAGCAAACCGGCCATGGCCATGCCCAAGGTGCACAGCAGGCAGGCCAGCGCCATGCTGGTGAAGGCGTTCGGGTCCAGTTCGGTGCGGCTGAGGGTGGAGAGCACCAGCGACGGTGTACCTACGGTCATCACCATGCGGGCAATGAACTCGGTGGGGTAATCCAGCCCGTTGCGGGCCCAGGCGTAGCCGATACCGGCGACGATGAAAACCGGGGCCAGGACTGCGAACAGCGACGCGAACATGGAGGGCCTTCCTTGGGGAGTGTATAGGGCAATTATGCCGTAAGCTGAGCAATTGCCGGGGCCGCACAGCGGCCCAAAGATGTCTGACCAAGACACATTCATGTCGCCCTTGGACTGCGGCGTCTCGTCGCACACCCAAGCCCCTTGGGCAAAGCCTTGCAACCCCGTAGAATCGCGCTTCCTTTTCGCCCGTCGCCTTGAACGGTGGCAACCGGCAGCAACGACAGAGTCCGTGCCTGAACACATGACCGCACATGTGAAATAGGCTCAACCCTCCCCGCCCGGCCCAACGCTCACAGGGCCCAGCGGTTGAGTCTTGCCCAGGTCGCATCCGTGCAGCCACTCGCCCCTTGCCGGGTCGAGCTGGTGTGCGCGTCCGAGAAGGCGCTCATTCCGCTCATCCAACTAGAGGTACATATGTCTCCGCGTTTGCTGGCCATGGCGCTGGCGCCCCTGCTCGGGCTATTCATCATTGCCCTGGGCAACGGCTTCATGTCTTCCCTGACCACCCTGCGCCTGGGCGCTGCCGGTGAGTCGGCCACCACCATCGGTATCGTCTCGTCGACCTACTTCATCGGCCTGACCCTTGGCGCCATCTTCAATGACCGGCTGATCTTGCGCATCGGCCATATCCGCGCCTACACCAGCTTCGCCTCGTTGATCGCCGTGACCATTTTGCTGCAGGGGCTGTTCTACGACGTTACCTGGTGGTCGGTGCTGCGCCTGATCAACGGCTGGGCGGCAGTGGGCGTATTCCTGGTAATCGAAAGCTGGTTGCTGCTGGCCGGCGACGCGAAGATCCGCGGCCGCCTGCTGGCGCTGTACATGATCGCCTTCTACGGTGCCGGGGTGATCGCCCAGGCCGGCCTTGGCGAAATCACCCAGCTGGGCGACACCGCACCCTTCATGCTGGCTGGCGTGCTTGCTGCCCTGTCGGTGCTGCCCATCGTGATTTTGCCGCGGGTGTCGCCGCTGCTGGACCAGGTTGAACCACTCAAGCCTCGCCAGTTGCTGGGTGTGGCGCCGTCGGGCCTGGTCGGCTGCTTCGGCTCGGGCGTGGCCATTGCCGGCATCTATGCCCTGTTGCCGCTGTACCTGCAGCGCATCGGCCTGGAGGTGGGCGAGGTCGGCAACATGATGGCTTGGGTGATCCTCGGCGCCATGCTGCTGCAATACCCGGTCGGGCGCTGGTCCGACCGCAAGGACCGCCAGGATGTGTTGATTGCCCTGGCTGCGCTGTGCGTGGTGCTGTCGCTGGTGACGGTGTTCCTGCCGTCGGACTCGTTCCTGCTGCCGGCCATGCTGTTCCTGCTGGGTGGTGGTGTGTTCACCTTGTACCCGGTGGCGGTCAGCCATGCGGCCGACCGGGCGCCATCCGATGCACTGGTACCGATGATCCAGGGCTTGCTGCTGATCAACTCGCTGGGGTCGGCGATGGCGCCAGTGGCGATTTCGCCGATGATGACCGAGTTTGGCGAGGCCGGGTTGTTCTGGGCCTTTGCCGTGGTCAACCTGGCCATGGTGTGCTTCTTCCTGTGGCGCCGGGGCAAGCGCCCGGCAGCAGAGCACCCGGCACCGTTCACGGCTTCGACCACCTTCTCGCCGACCGGCGCCGAGCTGCGGGTGACCGAAGACCTGATGCATGCGGCGCAGGAGCATCCGCCGTTGGAGCCGGAAAGCCCGGCACCAGCGCAGCGCTCGGAATCTCAGTAATTCCAGGGGCCGCTTCGCGGCCCAATCGCGACACAAGGCCGCTCCCACAAGGGAATGCAATCTTCTGTGGGAGCGGCCTTGTGTCGCGATTGGGCTGCAAAGCAGCCCCAGAAGCAACCACCCGTCGCCCCGAAGGCACCCTGCGCACCGCCCCCGGCCAAACGAATGACAGATCATCCGCAAAGGAGTCGTCCCATGATCCGCATTCGCCCACTCTCGCTGTGCCTCGCCATGGCCCTGACCACACTGAGCGGCACCAGCTTCGCCGCCACCGACACCAACACCGACAGCCGCCCGCAAACAGACCAGTCCGGGGGCAAGACCGCTGGCGAAGGCAGCAGCATCAACAGCCCCGGCGGTGGCAAAAGCAACGATAGCAGCGATACCGGCAGCAATTCGGATGCCGCCGACGGTGCCAGTGGCGGCTCCAATAGCACTGGCGAAGCCACCGGCTCCGGTGCCGGGTACAGCGGCGGCACTGCCGAGGACCAGGACAGCCGCTAAGGCTGGCCTGGGCTACACTGCGCCCCATCGCCCCGCCAAGGATTCGCCATGAACCTCAAACCCTGGCTGCTCGCCGCCCTGCTGCCGTGTACTGCCTTGGCCGCCAGCAGCAACCAAGGGGCGCTGTCGATCAGCTCCTCTTCGTTCACCGATGGCGGCGTGATCGCCCTGCAACAAGTCGGCCTGGACCCGGCCTGCGGCGCTGGCGAAGAACGCACCCCGCAACTGAGCTGGGACAACCTGCCCGAAGGCACCCGGTCGCTGGCCCTGATCATGTTCGACCCGGACGGTGGCAAGGGTATCGGCACAGTGCACTGGCTCGCCTACAACATCGACCCTGAACAGGATGGGCTGAAGGAAGGCACCGCTGGGCTGAGCGGGCAGTACATCACCGTAGGGCGCAACGCGCGTGGCACCCTCAGCTACCGAGGCCCCTGCCCGCCTGCCGGTGACAACCCGCACCACTACGCACTGACCCTGATCGCTACCGACCTGCCGCTAGGCACCCTGCCCGAAGGCCTGGACCGCAACGGCCTGCTGGAGTTGCTGCAAGGCCATGCGCTGGGAGCTCAGAGCCTGGTCGGGCGCTATGGTCATTGAACCATTTAGTACAAAAACAAATGATCACGCCCATAGCATTTATCCATTGAATGGCCCGGCCGAACTGAAGTAAGCTCGGGCTCATTCACTGGAGAGCAACATGCCAAAACACACCTGCAACCACGCCAACCACACCGGTCGCAACCTGCGCCCTGTGCTGGCCGTTGCCGGCTGCGTGGCACCTGCCAGCTATTACTTTGGGTATTGGTTTAGCCACTAGGCGCCGATACCCACACGGCGCCCACCTTCGAGGGGCCGCCGAACATGAGAATACTCAAACCCCCGGTCGGCTCCCCGACCGGGGGTTTTGCTTTTCAGGCCTTTGATCAACACCGATTCATATTGAGGACAGCTTCATGAACTACGCCACTTATTACTACGCAAACACCTACGCCTGGCGATTTAGCCAATCCCGTTCGGGCCAGCCTGCCGCCTCCGATCGGTCTTGCACAGGTGGCAATGCAGCAGCCAAACCGAATTCAACGATCTGTCGAACACCTCGATAGGGCCGACCACGCGGGCCTGAACCCGCAGTCCGCCCAGGGAAAAACGCCATGCAAGCTTCCAACCTCGCCCTGACCCAACCGCAAGCTGCCAACACCTCCGTCAGCAAGCGGCTGCCCAGCCCACACCTGCTCAAGCAGCAGATGCCGCTGTCTACCGATCTGGCCCAGCAAGTCCATGCTCACCGCCAGGCCATCCGCGCCATCCTCGAAGGCCGCGATCAGCGCCTGCTGGTAATTGTCGGCCCCTGCTCGATCCACGACCCACGCTCGGCCCTGGAATACGCCGACCGCCTGGCCGCCCTCAGCCGCGAAGTCGACGACAAGCTGCTGCTGGTGATGCGCGCCTACGTCGAAAAGCCCCGCACCACGGTGGGCTGGAAAGGCCTGGCCTACGACCCGCACCTGGATGGCAGCGACGACATGCATTCGGGCATCGCCTTGTCCCGTGGCTTGATGCTGAGCATGATCGAGCGTGGCCTGCCAATTGCCACCGAACTGCTGCAGCCCATGGCTGCCGGCTACTTCGATGACCTGCTGGCCTGGGCCGCGATTGGCGCGCGCACTACCGAATCGCAAATCCACCGCGAAATGGTCAGTGGCCTGGAACTGCCGGTTGGCTTCAAGAACGGCACCGACGGCGGCATCGCCATCGCCAGCGATGCCATGCGCAGCGCCGCCCACCCGCACCGCCACTTCGGCATGGATGCGCAGGGTCACCCGGCGATCATCGAAACCCTGGGCAACCCGGACACCCACCTGGTGCTGCGTGGTGGCCACAAGGGCCCGAACTACGATGCCAACAGCATCGCCATGGCCCGCCAGGCACTGGCCAAGGTTGGGTTGCAGGCACGCATCATGGTTGATTGCAGCCACGCCAACAGCGGCAAGGACCCGGCGCGCCAACCAGCAGTGTTCAACGATGTGCTGGAGCAGCGCGTGGCCGGCGACCGCTCGATTGTTGGCGTGATGATCGAAGGGCACCTGTTCGATGGCTGCCAGGCGCTGGGCAAGGGCGCACTGAAATACGGCGTGTCTATCACCGACGGCTGCCTGGGCTGGGCCTCGACCGAAACCCTGTTGCGCGAGGCGGCACAAAAACTCTAAGCCGTTGCTTGCAAGCCTGGCGAGACATACCCCGGACAAGTGCGCTAGGCTTGCCTTTTTACCCCAAGGAGCAGTACCCATGGCCCGTGCAACCGCCCGCCACATCCTCGTTGCCAGCGAAGACAAGTGCAACGAACTGAAAGCCCAGATCGAAGCAGGCGCCGATTTCGCT
Source organism: Pseudomonas sp. TWI929 (assembly GCF_039673335.1). Classification (NCBI taxonomy): domain Bacteria; kingdom Pseudomonadati; phylum Pseudomonadota; class Gammaproteobacteria; order Pseudomonadales; family Pseudomonadaceae; genus Pseudomonas; species Pseudomonas sp. TWI929. The sequence goes on along the minus strand of NZ_JBDJLK010000139.1, from coordinate 273 downwards.
GAAATCGCCAAAGCCAACTCCACCTGCCCGTCCAGCCGCCAGGGCGGCGACCTGGGCTCGTTCGGCCCAGGCCAGATGGTCAAGGAATTCGACACCGTGGTGTTCAGCGCCCCGCTCAACACCGTACAAGGCCCAGTGAAAACCCAGTTCGGCTACCACCTGCTGGAAGTGACCAGCCGCCAGGACTGATTCACCTTTTCAGGTGATGAGATCCCCTGTGGGAGCGGGTTTACCCGCGAATGCGCCTGATCAGGCAACGGCGTTGCATGGACG
>NZ_JBDJLK010000138.1:0-9514 GCF_039673335.1 Pseudomonas sp. TWI929 | reverse complement strand
CCCGCTCCCCCCCCCCCCCCCCCCCCCACACCCACAAGGGGTGATGCCGACCTGTCAGATGTACACGGTACCGCGCAGGTACAACGCCGCCCGCCCACTGATGATCACCCGGCCATTGCCCGGCACTTCACACTGCAACTGCCCTTTACGTGCCCCGCCCTGCTCACAGTCCAGCACCTGCTTGCCCAGGCGCTCGGCCCAGATAGGCGCCAGCGAAGTGTGCGCCGAACCCGTCACCGGGTCCTCATTCACGCCAACCCGCGGGCCGAACCAGCGGGTGACGAAATCAAAGCCACGCCCTGCCGCAGTCACGGCAATACCGCGCACATCGAAGGCCGACAGCGCAACGAAGTCTGGCTTCAGGGTGTCGAGTAACAGGGCATCATCGATCACCACCACAAAGTCGTCGCTGCGGTACAGCGCTTGCGCCTGGCTCAGGCCCAGCGCCTGCAGCAGGCCGGTCGGGATGTCCACGGCAACCGGCTGCTTGGCCGGGAAGTCCATGGCCAGCAGCCCGTCGGCACTGCGGCTGACGCGCAGTTCGCCACTGCGGGTGTTGAAGCGCAGTACCTGCGCCTGCTCACCCAGTTGCTCGAACAGCACATAGGCCGAGGCCAAGGTGGCGTGGCCGCACAGGTCAACTTCCACGGTCGGGGTGAACCAGCGCAGGTCGAAGGTTTCGCCGTTGCGCACGAAATAGGCGGTTTCCGACAGGTTGTTTTCTTCGGCGATGCGCTGCAGCACATCGTCCGGCAGCCAGCTTTGCAGTGGGATCACCGCCGCTGGGTTGCCACCGAACGGTTCAGCAGAAAAGGCATCGACCTGGAAGATTTCGAGTTGCATGCACACACTCCTTGTAGCCCGGGCGCTGCCAGGCAGATGTATGAAAAGGGTTACTGGCGTACTGGAGTCAATACTGGCTCACCGGCAAAGAACGCTTGCAGGTTGCGCAGCACCAGGGCCACCGTGTCACGCGCGGCTTCCGGCGACTGGCCGGCCACGTGGGGGGTAAGCACGGTGTTGCCAAGGGCCTTGAGGGTTTCGGGCACCGCCGGCTCGTCGTCAAATACGTCAAGCGCGGCGCCAGCCAGCTGGCCGTGCTGCAGTGCCGTCACCAGTGCATGGGTGTCAACCACGCTGGCACGGGCGATGTTCACCAGGTAACCCTCGGCCCCCAGGGCCTCGAGCACTTGAGCATCGACCAGATGCTGGGTATTGGCGCCACCGGGGGTGGCCACCACCAGGATGTCGACGGCATCGGCCAGCTGCTGCGGGCTGTCGTACCAGGTGTAGGGCACGTTCTGGCGCGGCGTGCGGCTGTGGTAGCTGACGGGCATGTCAAAGCCCAGGTGGGCGCGCTTGGCGATCGCCAGGCCTACGGCACCGAGGCCGAGAATGCCCAGGCGCTTGCCACTGACGGAAGGGCTGATAACCCGGTTCCATTCACCGCGTCGGGTGCTGGCATCGGCACGGGGAATGTCGCGCAGCAGCGCCAGCAGCAAGGCCAGGGTGTGGTCGGCGACGGCAGCGGCATTGGCCCCGGCGCCGTTGGTGACGGTGATGCCGCGGGTGGCAGCGGCGGCCAGGTCGACTTGCTCGTAGCCAGCGCCGATCACGCAGATGATCTGCAAGTTGGGCAATGCGTCGATTTCGGCTGCAGTCAGGCCCAATGGGCCACGGGTGAGCACGGCGTCGATTTCATGGGCGTGGCGCTGAATGGCGTCTGCCCGCTGTTGCGGCGAGGGGGCACGGATCAGGCGGTAACCGTCCTGCTCCAGCATGGGCAGGTAATCATCGACGGTTTCCACCAGTACCAGGACTGTCTTGTGCATGCCACCTCCTTAACTTGAAGGGGCATTATGCGGAGTTACGGTGCAATACAGTCAATCGGTAATTGTGAGTAAAACTGTACTGTATTGGTGCAATACGCCGGGAGATTGTGTGTGAGGGCTAAGGGGCGCTCGCCGCTGGACATGCGGCACCTGCCAGATCGAGCGCCGCGCGGGCGGCGCTGGATCTGGTAAACCACACAAAACTCACGACGAACACACTGATAGCTCTCTACTGCGCAAATGCCCGCCCCAACCCACCAGGCACACCACTGCTGTCAGTTTCCTGCCAAGGCCCATTCGGGCTCAGCGACCAGCTCCAGCCATTGTCAAACCGGTAATAGGTACGCTGGCGGTAGAAAGTGTTGGGCTGCTTCTCCAGCACATACACCCCCAGTTTTGGGTCCCAGTGGCTAGCCCCGCCAGGCGGTGGCGCAAAGCTGGCCGAGGTACGCGGCATCGGCTTGGGAATCGAAGCTGGCTTGCTCGGCTGGGTAGCCGGCTGCCCCCCCGGCAACGGCTTGACCGCCGGCCCCTGTTGCGGCGGCACGCGCTCGATCGGCGGCTCAGGCTGTTCGTACGGCTGCTGCACCGTACACGCAGACAAACCCAGGGCCAGGGTGATCAGGGTCAGGCGGACGGTGCTGTGCATGGCATTGCTCTCTTACGGGTCGGGGCTGTCGATGGTCAGGTGCTGGGTGGCCTGGGTGGCGCTGGGCAGTGGCGTGCCTTGGCCAATCCACTCACCATGGGTAGGCTGGCCGGCGCGCGAGACACGCGCAACCAGTTGGACTTCGGCAAAGTCGGACAGTTTCATCTGCGGCATCATTGCGTCAGCATCCGACAACTCCACCTCGATTGGCAACTGCGCCACAGTCACCCGCTTGGCGGCCAGCGGCATGGGCGGGCCATTGCTGGCGCGGGCGAAGATGAACACCGTATCACCTGGCTCGACCTTGTCCTTCAACGCCGCCGCCAGTTCCACCCGCACCTTCAGGCGGGCTGCCACCGGCGCAGGCTCTGCGGCCTGCCCTGGCGAACCACCCAGGCGCTCGGCAGCGCGGTCGATACCGCCCTGCAACGCCGCACGCGATGCGTCGCCTTCCGGCAGCTGCGCCAACAGGCGCTTCCAGTAATCGATAGCCTCCTGGTAACGCTCGCCTTCGAACGCAGCAATACCGCGCAAGCCCAGGCTGGTCACTTCGTTGGGGTCGGCCTTCAGCGCTTCGTCGGTCAGTGCCTGCACCTGCGGGCTCCACTGCTTGTCAGCGGCAAAATACAGGGCTTGGGCCCACTGCCCCAGCAGCTCCGGCTGGCGGCCAGCCAAGGCAACTGCACGCTCGAACGTGCGCGCGGCATCTGCCGGGCGCTGCTCGGCCATGTAGGCACGCCCCAGGAAGTACATGGCCTCGGCCGATTCCGGCTGGGCCTGTACCACGCGCTCCAGGCGTGCAGTCATTTCTTCCATCGACTTCGGCGCCTCGGCAAACTCCTGGGTCAGGGCTACCTTGTCGGCCGCGCCAAAATGCAGGTACAGCCCCAGCGCCAGCAGCGGCACCAGCAGCGCCGCCAGCAACGGCAGGGCCTTGCCCAGGTGGCCCTGGCGCGGCGCCTCGGCGCCTTCAGTATCGGCCAGCAGCTCACGGGCGGCTTCGTCCCGGCCCTTGGCCATCTGCGCCTCATCGAGCACGCCAGCGGCCTGCTGGGCAGCCAGCTCGGCAACGCGCTCCTGGTACAGGGCCACGTTCAGGGCGGTGCGGTCTTCTTCCTGCTGGCGACGACGGCCACGCAGGATCGGGATCAGCAAGAAGCTGAGGGCGGCGAGCAGCAGCAGGCCCGCGCTAAGCCAGAATTCAATCATGGGTCTGTTCTTTTTCCAGCAGTTTGGCGAGACGCTCGCGTTCTTCGACGGAAAGCTCGTTTTTACCCTGTACAGCCGTACCGCGGCGCCGCCGCACGATTACCGCCAGCGCCACGAAACCACCGGCCAGCAGGATCCCCGGGCCGAACCACAGCAGCCAGGTACGCCCACTGAGCGCCGGCTTGTAGCGTACGAAGTCACCATAGCGGTCGACCATGAAGTCGACGATCTGCTGGTTACTCTTGCCTTCGCCGAGCATGCGGAAGATTTCCCGGCGCAGGTCGGCGGCAATTGGCGCGTTGGAGTCGGCGATGTCCTGGTTCTGGCACTTGGGGCAGCGCAGTTCCTTGGTCAGCTGCTGGTAGCGCTCACGCTCGGCATCGTCACGGAACTGGTAGGTGTCGATGGCCGCCTTGGCCACACTCATCACACTCAGCCCCAGTACGGTAGCTGCCAGCCAACGCTTCATGGCTTGGCCTCGTCAACCAGCCCCTGGTACAGCGGTGCCAGCTGCTCACGCCAGACAGTGGCATCGACAATGCCCACGTGTTTGTAACGGATGATGCCCTTGGCATCGATCAGGAAGGTTTCCGGCGCGCCGTACACCCCCAGGTCCAGGCCCAGGCTGCCCTGCTCGTCACGTATATCCAGCTGGTAAGGGTTGTGGAACTCGGCCAGCCACTTCTGCGCGGCGGCGTTGTCGTCCTTGTAGTTGACCCCGTGGATCACCACGCCCTGCTGGGCCAGCTGGTTCAGGTACGGGTGCTCGACCTTGCACGAAGGGCACCAGGTGGCCCACACGTTGACCAGCGCCGGGCGGCCCTGCAAATCGGCCTGGGTCAGGGTACGGTCGCCCTGGGTCGAGGCCAGGGAAAACACCGGGAACGGTTTGCCAATCATTGCCGAAGGCAGCTCGTCGGGCTTGAGGAACAGCCCCTTGTAGAGGAACACCGCCACCAGCAGAAACACCGCCAGTGGCACTACCATGATCCAACGCTTCATGCAGCTGCTCCAGACACGCCCAGGGCATCACGCACCCGGGTCTTGACCTTGACGCGGTAGCGCCGGTCGAGGGCCGCCAGCAACCCGCCCAGGCCGGTCAGCAGACCGCCCAGCCAGATCCAGCGGACATAAGGCTTGATATGCACGCGCACAGCCCAGGCGCCGTTCTCCAGCGGCTCGCCAAGGGCGACATACAGGTCGCGGGTAAAGCCGGCGTCGATGCCGGCTTCGGTCATCATCGACTGCTGCACGGTGTACAGGCGTTTCTCCGGGTGCAGGGTGGTCACTTCACGGCCATCGCGGCTAACCACCACGGTACCCTTGTCAGAGATGAAGTTCGGCCCTTCGAAGTGCTTGGCGCCCTGGAACAGGAAGTGGTACCCGCCCAGCTCCACGCTTTCACCCGGGGCCATGCGCAGGTCACGCTCGGCGCTGTTGTTGCTCGATAGCACCACGCCCAGCGCACACACCGCCAGCCCCAGGTGCGCCAGCTGCATGCCCCAGTAGCTGCGGCCCAGGCCCGGCAGGCCCTTGACCAGGCCTTTGTGGCGGGTTTTGTCGAAAATGTCGCGCAGCCCGCCGAGCACCACCCAGGCAGCCAGGGCGAAGGCAGTCAGGGTCGGCCAGTCGAGGTCGTCGACGATAAAGCCGGCAAGCGGGGCGAGGATGGCGCTGCCGATCAGCACCGGGGTCATCATGCTGACCAGCCATTTGCCTGGGGTGTCCTTCCAGCGCACCAGCACGCCCACACTCAGCACCACCATCAGCAGTGCCATCAGCGGCAGGAACAAGGCATCGAAGTACGGCGGGCCGACCGACAGCTTGGCCCCGGTCAGCGCATCGAGCACCAGCGGGTACAGGGTGCCAAGCAGAATCATCGAGGCCGCCACCACCAGCACCAGGTTGTTGGCCAGCAGCAGCGTCTCGCGCGACCACAAGGCGAAGCCGACCTGGCTCTTGACCACCGGCGCACGCAGGGCGAACAGGGTGAGCGAACCACCCACCACGAACAGCAGGAAGATCAGGATGAATATGCCCCGCGACGGGTCGGCGGCAAACGCGTGCACCGAAGTCAGCACGCCGGAACGCACCAGGAAGGTACCCAGCAGGCTCAGCGAGAACGCGGCAATCGCCAGCAGCACGGTCCAGCTCTTGAATACCCCGCGCTTCTCGGTCACCGCCAGCGAGTGGATCAGCGCCGTGCCCACCAGCCAAGGCATGAACGAGGCGTTTTCCACCGGGTCCCAGAACCACCAGCCGCCCCAGCCCAATTCATAGTAGGCCCACCACGAGCCCAGGGTGATACCCACGCCGAGGAAGGCCCAGGCGACGATGGTCCAGGGCCGCGACCAACGCGCCCAGGCCGCATCCAGGCGGCCGCCGAGCAAGGCGGCGATGGCGAAGGCGAAGGCCACCGAGAAGCCCACGTAGCCCATGTACAGCATGGGCGGGTGCACGATCAGGCCAAAGTCCTGCAGCAGCGGGTTGAGGTCGCGGCCATCGGTCGGCACTTGCGGCAACAGGCGCTGGAACGGGTTGGAGGTGATGATCAGGAAGCTCAGGAAGCCCACGCTGATCATGCCCATCACTGCCAGCACGCGGGCCAGCATCACCTGCGGCAACTGCCGCGAGAACACCGACACGGCGAAGGTCCAGCCGCCAAGGATCAGCGCCCACAGCAGCAACGAACCTTCGTGGGCGCCCCACACCGCGCTGAACTTGTAGAACCACGGCAAGGCGCTGTTGGAGTTGCTGGCCACATAGGCGACCGAGAAGTTGTCGGTCATGAAGGCATGGGTCAGGCAGGCAAAGGCAAACGCCAGGAAGGCGAACTGCCCCCACGCCGCCGGCCGCGCCAGGCTCATCCACAGGCTGTCGCCACGCCAGGCTCCCAGCAGCGGCACACTGGCCTGCACGGCGGCAAAGCAGATGGCCAGGATCATCGCCAACTGGCCGAGTTCGGGGATCACCAGTGCTGCGTTCATGGCTTGGCCTCCCCGCCTGTGGCAGCCTGGCCGCTTTCTTTCAGGGCCTTGCTGACCTCGGGCGGCATGTACTTCTCATCGTGCTTGGCCAGCACTTCATCGGCCACCACCACGCCTTCGGCGTTGACCTTGCCAAGGGCGACGATGCCCTGCCCTTCGCGGAACAGGTCGGGCAGGATGCCACGGTAGGTGATCGGCACCGACTTGTTGAAGTCGGTGACCACGAAGCGCACGTCGAGCGAGTCGGACGAGCGCTGCACCGAGCCCTTCTCGACCATGCCGCCGGCGCGGATGCGGGTGTCCAGTGGCGCCTCGCCGTTGGCAATCTGGGTGGGTGTGTAGAACAGGTTGATGTTCTGCTGCAATGCGCTCAAGGCAAAGCCGACGGCAACCCCGACGCCGACCAGCAGGCCGACGATGAGCAACAGGCGTTTCTTGCGCTGCGGATTCACTGGTTGTTCTCCCGGCGCAAACGGCGCGCCTCTTCTTGCAGGTAGCGACGGCGGGCCAGCAGCGGTGCGGCGACATTCAGCGCCAACACCGCCAGGCAGATGCCATAGGCCGACCACACGTACAGGCCATGGTGGCCCATGGCGAGGAAGTCACCGAAGGTGGCAAAGCTCATTGTGCGGCCCTCCGCCCCAGGCTGTTCAACACTTCGTCCTTGACCCAACTGGCGCGTGCCTCGCGCTTGAGCACTTCAAGGCGCATGCGCAACAGCAGCACGGCGCCGAAGAAGCAGTAGAAGCCCAGCGCCGTGCACAGCAGCGGCAGCCACATTTGCGCGGGCATCGCCGGCTTTTCGGTAAGGGTGAAGGTCGCGCCCTGGTGCAGCGTGTTCCACCACTCCACCGAGTACTTGATGATCGGTATGTTGACCACGCCAACAATCGCCAGCACCGCGCAGGCCTTGGCCGCACTGTCACGATTACTGATTGCCTGGCCCAGCGCAATAATGCCGAAGTACAGGAACAGCAGGATGAGCATGGACGTAAGGCGGGCATCCCACACCCACCAGCTGCCCCAGGTCGGCTTGCCCCAGATGGCGCCGGTGACCAGCGCCACAGCGGTCATCCAGGCGCCGATCGGTGCGGCGCATTGCAGGGCGACATCGGCCAGTTTCATCTTCCACACCAGCCCCACCACCCCGGCCACCGCCAGCAGCACATAGCAGGACTGCGCCAGCATCGCCGCCGGCACGTGGATGTAGATGATGCGGAAGCTGTTACCTTGCTGGTAGTCCTGGGGGGCGAAGGCCAGGCCCCAGGTGATGCCGACCAGCAGCAGGAGCACGGCAGCGCCGGCCAGCCACGGCAGCATGCGGCCGCTGATGGCATAGAACCATTTCGGGGAGCCCAGCTTGTGGAACCACGTCCAGCTTATTTTCATCAGGGTACATCCAGGGTATTTGCCGGGCTTGGGAGCCCGGGACTCGTTATTCGCCAACGCTGATCTTCAGGCCAGCCGCTATCGCAAAGGGTGCCAAGGTCACGGCCAGGGCCGTGAGGCTGGCGAGCCAGAGCAAGTGGCCGGTTGCCGGCATATTTTGCAACGCCGCTTGCAACGCACCACTGCCCAGGATCAATACAGGGATATACAACGGCAGAATCAGCAATGCCAGTAACAAACCACCGCGTTTCAGACCGACTGTCAGCGCCGCGCCCACCGCGCCCAGCAAGCTCAATACCGGAGTGCCCAGCAGCAGCGAGCCAAGCAGCACCGGCAGGCAATGGCTCGGCAGCCCCAGCATCAATGCCAGCAACGGCGCCAACAATACCAGCGCCAGCCCGGAAAAGATCCAGTGTGCCAGCACCTTGGCCAGCACCAGCAGCGCCAACGGGTGCGGCGACAGCACCCATTGTTCCAGCGAGCCGTCCTCGAAATCGCTGCGGAACAGGCCGTCCAGCGACAGCAGCACCGCCAGCAGGGCCGCCACCCAGACCAGGCCTGGCGACAAGGTTTGCAACAATTGGCTTTCCGGGCCGACCGCCAGCGGGAACAACGCCACGACGATGGCGAAGAACACCAGCGGGTTGGCCAGCTCGGCCGGGCGACGGAACAGCAGGCGCGCTTCGCGGCGTAACAACAGGATGAATACGCTCATGCGGCCCATTGCCCCAGGTTCAGTTCACGGTAACCGGAGGGCTTGCGTTCCAGCGTGTGGTGGGTGGTCAGCACCACCGTGCCGCCCTGCTCGCAGTGGGCTGCCAGGTGCGCTTCGAGCTGCGCCACGCCTTGCTTGTCGAGGGCGGTGAACGGCTCGTCGAGAATCCACAGCGGCGGGCAGGCCAGGTGCAGCCGGGCCAGGGCCACGCGGCGTTGCTGGCCGGCCGACAGGGTGTGGCAGGGCACGTCCTCGAAACCGCGCAGGCCTACGGCCTCCAACGCCGCCCAGATCGCCTCGCGGCTGGCCGGCTGGTGCAGGGCACACAGCCAGGTGAGGTTTTCCTCGGCGGTGAGCAGGTCCTTGATGCCGGCGGCGTGGCCGATCCACAGCAGGATGCTGGCCAACGCATGGCGCTGCTCGGCCAATGGCTTGCCGCCCAGCAGGATCTGCCCGGCGGTTGGCTGCATCAACCCGGCCAACAGGCGCAACAGGCTGGTCTTGCCACTGCCGTTGGGGCCGCTGATCTGCAGCATGTCGCCAGCACCCAGCTCGAAATCGAGCTGCTCGAACAGCAGGCGCCAGTCGCGCTCGCAGGCCAGGCCTGCGGCTTGGAGGTGAAGGGTCACGGTTTCGCCTTATCTTTGTAGGGCTTCAGAGTGGTGTTGCCTGCTTCGCGGGTGAACCCGCTCCCACAGGTTCTGCGCAGCTTTCAAGCCCTGCGCCGTACCTG
>NZ_JBDJLK010000137.1:0-9569 GCF_039673335.1 Pseudomonas sp. TWI929 | reverse complement strand
ATGTTTCTGGATCACCGTCCAAGGCCAGGAAGGCCAAGGACGGTGAAGATTTCCAAAACCCGGTATCCGGTGGATCGTAAGGCTGCTCCGCTTAAGTGAACAGCATTACGCGCATGGCGGGGCTTTTCTTTTGCCTGTACCGGCCTCTTCGCGGGCACGCCCGCTCCCACAGGGATCACCTTACCCTCAAGGTTGTAGTCAAACTTGTGGGAACGGGTTTACCCGCGAAGAGGCCGGTACAGGTAACAAAGGGCTCAGGCCCCTTGTGCCTCAGCCTCTTCATGCACCTGGCGCAAGCGTTCGCGGCTGTTGCTCAGGTGCATGCGCATGGCCATTTTCGCCCCTTCGCTGTCACGCCGGGCGATGGCTTCGTAGATCGCTTCATGTTCATGCATCAACCGGCTCATGTAATGCGCCTGGTCATCATGCGCCAGCCGCGCCGAATTCAGCCGGGTACGCGGAATGATGCTGGTGCCCAAATGGTTGATGATGTCGGCGAAGTAGTGGTTGCCGCTGGCCTGGGCGATGCGCAGGTGGAACTGGAAGTCTGCCGAAACCGCATCGGTGGCGTGGGCCGCCCCTTCGTTGAGTTCGTCCAGCGCTGCACGCATGCCGGCCAGCTCTTCATCGCTGCGCCGCTGCGCCGCCAGGCCTGCCGACTCGATCTCCAGGGCAATGCGCAACTCCAGCACCGCCAGCACTTCACGCAGGGTGACCACGGTCGCCGGGTCAATGCGAAAGCCCCCCGTAGCCGGCGCGTCCAGCACGAAGGTACCGATGCCGTGGCGGGTCTCGACCTGCCCGGCGGCCTGCAGCCGCGAGATCGCCTCACGCACCACGGTGCGGCTGACGCCCTCTTCGGCCATGATCTGCGACTCGGTCGGCAGCTTGTCGCCGCGCTTGAGCTGGCCGCTGCGAATGCGCTCGGTCAGCACCGTGACCAGTTCCTGGGCCAGACTGCGCGGCTTGCGCCGGGTCCTTGCCTGTACCTGCTGCTCTGTCATTGCCCTGTATTTCACCTTGAAAGACAGCGCTCATCATAGCGCAAGCAGTTGTACGATCACATACTCCCGGTGCGGTATTTCTTACTCGGCCCTGTAGACCGCAGCCCGTGAAAAAGCTGGCAGAAGCGCTGGTCCAGAGCCGGCAAAAAGGCGTGTCGGTGATCTGGGTCGCCAGCGCCTGGGCCAGCTTGCGCACGCCAACTACCAGCCCACTGAGCATGGCCACGATCTGACGGCAAATTGCTGGCCCCCAGCATCTGAAAGCAAAGGCAAACTTCCTTCATCTTCAGATGCTTAGGACAGCAACATGCGAGTACTTCTAGCAACGATGGCCGGCTGCCTACTGACCACGCTCGCTTTCAGCGCCCAGGCTCGGGCACTGAGCCAGAACGATCGCCACACCTGCGGCTGGGGTTCGCAGATAGCCGCAGAGGCCCAGCAGGCCAAGCTTTCCGGGGTGACCCTATACGCCACGCGCAAGAAGCTGCAGGTGCGCAAGTTCCCCAAACCATGGATGCGCATGACCGCCTTCGGCATTACCGAGCAGACCTACAACAGCCGGTCAAGGCTCAAGCCCGCAGCGATCAAGCAGACGTATTTCGAGCAATGTGTGCAGCATGCTGCAGCTAAAAGATAATTTGATATTAATCAGCTATTTACGAATAAAACCTACAGTGTCGTATCAGGATCTCCAAGGGGCGCCGGCCTTGAAGCGTTCTTCCAGCCAGACTTTGAAGGCCCCAAGGGCGGCAGTGTTGAGACGCGCGGTGGGCCTTACCAGGTAGATGCCCGCCGCCACGTCAAGCTGCCAGTGCGGCAGCACCCGCACCAGGCGCCCGCTGGCCAGGTCCTCACCCATCAGCCAGTCACCCCCGGCAAGAATACCCACACCCCGCCGCGCAGCTTCCAGCAGCGCTTCGTTGTCATTGCTGCGCAGGCTACCGGCGACCTTGACGTTCACCTGTTGCCCGCCACTCATCAACCGCCACTCGGGAAATGAACGTAGGCCACTGAAGCCCAGGCAATTATGGCCGGACAAATCATCTGGCTGCTCAGGCGCACCATGCCGAACCAGATACTCCGGCGATGCGCACAGGATGCGCACGTGGTCGCACAGTTTCCTGGCCACCAGGCGATTGTCCGCCAGTTCACCAATACGGATGGCAGCATCAAACCCCTCGCCGATCAGGTCGACAAATCGGTCGGCATACTCAGCCTCCACGGCCACCTGCGGGTAGGCCAGCACAAATTCGGCCAGCATCCCGCTCAACCAGCGCCGGCCCATGGCCCCCGGCAATGCCAGGCGCAAACGCCCTCGCACCGTTGCCGCCCCTTCGGCTGCCTCCTGTTCCGCCTCGGCGATCAGCCGGTTGGCCTCGCGCACCTTGGCCACCAGCCGCGCGCCCTCATCGGTAAAGCGCAGCTGCCGCGTGCTGCGCTCTACCAGGCGAATGCCCAGGCGCGCCTCCAGTGCACTCAGGCGCTTGGACAGTACCGTGGGGTGGCGCTCCAGCTGCCGCCCGGCAGCGGCAAACGAACCCTGCTCATGCAGGGCCAGCAAGGTGGCAAGTTCATCGGCGCGGCGGCTGTCAAAGGCATCCATGGCAAGGCTCGGCACAAGGCAGTGGGATCAGGGATCGGGTATCAGGCAGTTAGCACCAGCGCGCCCTCCGAAAGCCCTTGTTCCAGGTCCCCGTGGGCCCTGGCCGCTTCGGCCAGCGGGTAGCGGCGCCAGACCCGAGGCTGGATGATACCCTCGGCGACCGCCGCCAGCACATCGGCGGCGCGTTGCTGGTACTCGTCAACCATGCGGGTATGCGCTGCCAACGAAGGCCGGGTCAGGTACAGCGAGCCCTTGGCGTTCAGCGTGGCGACCTCGATGGCCGCCGGGGCGCCGGAGGTGCCGCCAAACGACACCAGCAGGCCACGCACCCGCAGGCTGTCCAGCGAGGCCTCTAGCGACACCTTGCCGACACAATCATAGGCCACGTCCACTCCCTGCCCCTTGGTCAGCTCGCGCACTTGACTGGCCAGTGTTGCCGCGTCGAAAACCAGCACGTGGTGACAGCCCGCCGCCTGCGCCCGCGCCACGCTTTGCGGGCGCGACACCACACCGATCACCGTAGCCCCTAAATGCCGTGCCCAAGGCGCCATCAGCTGGCCCAAGGCACCGGCAGCACCATACAGCAGTACCTGAGTGCCCGGCCCTACGGCATAAGTGGTTTTCAGCAGGTATTGCGCCGTGATGCCTTTGAACAGCACGGCTGCGGCTGCCTGGTCATCCAGTTGCGACGGCAGCTTGACCAGGCGCTCGGCCGGAAACAGGCGGCCACTGGCATAGGCGCCGACTGGCCCCATTGCATAGGCGACCCGGTCCCCCACTTGCACGTTGTGTACCCCATCGCCGATGGCAGTGACCCGGCCTGCACCTTCCAAGCCCAGACCGGACGGCAACGCCAGCGGTGCACCGCCCTTGCGCTGCAACACGTCCAGCGGGTTCACGCCCATGGCCGTCTGCTCCAGCCAGACCTGGCCGGGCCCTGGCGCTTGTGCTTGGACGTGCTCCAGCTGCATGACATCGGCAGTGCCGGTGGTGTTGAGGATGATGCGGTTAGCCATGATTGAATCCTGCTGGATGAGTGGTCGAGTCAGGCTAATCAGGTAGGCAAAGTTGAACAATCTGACGGGATGCAGATGATTTCTGCACCCCTTGCAGCAATACGCCTCAGCAGCCGCTCAGTACCGCAGGGCGGCGCCCCTCGGCGAAGAACAGTGGCCGCAGGCGCACGCCAATCGCTGAATCCACGAAATCGGCCGGTTTGCACGGTCCTTGTAGGAGCGGCCCATCGCGACACAAGGCCGCTCCTACAGAGACCGTGCAAGGATGAATCATTTGGTAATCTAATCAAAGCCGCCAAAATCTATAAAGGCCATTCACCCCATGGATGAACTGCGCAAGATCGACCTCAACCTGCTGCTCGCCCTGCACGCCCTGCTCAGCGAAAAGCATGTTACCCGCGCCGCCCTGCGCCTGCACCGCAGCCAACCGGCGGTAAGCCATGCCTTGGCGCAGCTGCGCAGGCATTTCGACGACCCCTTGTTGGTACGCCAAGGCGGGGGCATGGCCCTCACCGCCCGCGCCCAGATGCTGGCCCAGCCACTGCAGGACGCCCTGGGCAATCTCAACGGCCTGCTGGCCGCCCCGTTGTTCGAGCCGGCCAAAGCCCAACGCCGTTTCAGGCTGTCGCTGTCCGACTACTCCTCGCGCATCATCCTTCCGCCCCTGCTGCGCCACTTGCGCCAAGTTGCGCCCGGGGTGGATCTGGCGATCAGCCAGGCCAGCCGCGAAACCATGCTGGCCCAGCTGCTCGATGGCGAACTGGACCTGGCCCTGGGCCTCTTTCCCGACCTGCCCCAGGAGATCACCGCCCAGCCGCTGTTCGCCGACAGTTTCATCAGCGTTGCCGACCGCCAGGTGCTGCCGGCCAGCGGCGGCCTGGCCCTGGAAGACTGGCTGGCACGCCCGCATGTGTTGATGGCCATGCGCCCGGATGCCTTCGATGAAATCGAACGTGCGCTCGCTGCCCAGGGCCTGCGCCGCCGCATTGCCTTGGCATTGCCGCACTGGAGTGCGGCGGTCGAGGTACTGGCCGGTACCGACCTGATCCTTACCGTGGCCAGCCGCGCAGTGGGCTCACTGCACCAGCACAAGGCGTTACGCCAGTTCGAGCCACCGCTGCCGATCCCTTCGTTCGACTACCAACAGGCCTGGCACAGCCGCAAGGACAGCGACCCCGGGCACCGCTGGCTGCGTGAAACCGTGTGGGCCTGCAGCCAGCCGGGGCACTGATCAGCCCTCTGGCTGCTTTTGCACGGCAGTGGCACTGGCAGGTGAAGGCACGGTCCAGGTGCCCTGCACCAGCAACACACCGCACAGGATCAACAGCACACCCGCCAACCTGGCCAGGTTGAGCGGCTTGCCCCCCAGCCCCATCACCCCGTAATGGTCGGCCAACACTGCCGTGATGATCTGCCCCGCCACCACCAGTACCAGGAAACCCGCCGCCCCCAGCTTAGGGATGAGCGCCGCGGCACCGACCAGGTACATCGCCCCCAGCACACCCCCGATCCATAGCCACCAGGGCCCCTGCATTGCCTTGCCCAAGTCTGGCGCCGGCACCCTGAGTATCAGCAACGCGGCGATCACCACCAACGAACTCACCGACAAAGAGGCGAACGCCCCCCACAACCAATGCCCCAGCGCCCGGCCGACGGCAGCGTTACCTGCCGCCTGGAATGGCAGCACGGCACCGGCAAGCAGCGCCAAGGCAAAGGGAAGTGCCAGCAGGCACAGGGTTTTACTGAACATGGCAGTCCTCGTTCCTGATAAAGGTTCAGGCCATGATCGGTAAATTCCCTGTATCTATGGAAATTGAAAGTGTGCACGCTACTCATTCGCCAAATGGATACCAGCTTACGATTTCTGTCGATTGGGCTAGGATGCTGCCCACCCGCAATTCCCCAGGATCATGCCTGGGAGAGCCGCGGCCGGAACCAAACCGTATGTGATGGAGCACATTCGATGGCAGATGAACGCAAAACCCTGATTGATCACGGACAACTACCAACCCGCAACCTGGCCGAATGCCTGGCAGTGAATCAACTGACCTTGGCCAATGCAGTGGCCAGTGATTTGCCCATCGCGCTGGCCCAGCAGTTGGCTACCACTGCCGAAGCGAGCCAACAGTTGGGCCTGTCGAAAAAGATCGCAGCCATCGGGCTCACCCTTGGGCAGTGGCTGGCACAAGCCCCTGCGCGCCAGCGTCAGCAGGTTTTCGAATACTGCAGCGCACACCACTCCGATACGCTGCGCAGCTGGGCGGCTTTCGCCCAGGCGCACCTGTCGCGCTCGCTCAACCTCGAGGCTGCATTACTGGCTCAGTTGCGTTTTGCTCGAGATGAGCATTTTGGCGTCCGCGAATGGGCCTGGATGGCCCTGCGCCCACGCCTTGCCCAGGAACTGGAAGGCGCCTTGGCCCTTCTGGGCCAGCATGCTGGCGACACTAACCCACTGGTGCGCCGTTTCTGCGTCGAGGTGCTGCGCCCTCGTGGGGTATGGTGCGAACACATCGCCGCACTCAAGCAGGCACCGGAAGCGGCCGAGCCACTGTTGGTTCCGCGTCTGGCCGAAGCCGACAAGTATGCCCAAGACTCGGTCGCCAATTGGCTCAACGATGCCGGCAAGACTCGCCCCGACTGGGTGCTCCAGCTGTTTGTACGGTATCCGCCATCATGCAAGGCATCACGGCGGATCCATATGCGAGCAACCCGCAGCCTGCCCCAATGAGGTTTAGCGCGAGGTTTCGACGCGCAGCACTTCGGTGTAGATCGCGTCGACCGTCTGGCCGACCTTGAGGTTCTTCATGCGCGCCTGCAGGTCAGGGTTCTCGACCTTGACCACCTGCAGCTTGCCTTCCGGCGGTAGCAGGCTGACCTCGTGCGTCTTGAGGTCGATTTTCTTGATCTGTGAGGTGACCTTGACCTGGCGGAACGCCTCGCCACCTGGGTTGGGGTTTTGCGCAGTGGCGCGGATGCTACCGGACTCTTCGCTCGCCTTCGGCGCCCCGCCCACTTCAGGGTTCAGCACATAGGCCACCGCACGGGTCACGTAGATGTCAACCTGGTCACCCACCTTGAGGTTGGGCAAGGCCTTGGCCTTTTCCGTGAGCTGGAAGGTCACATCCTTCTTGTCATCAGGGCCTTTCACCGTCACTTGGCGGTTCGCCAGGTCAATGGCGGTGACCTGCGTGGTGACGTGGCTTTCCAGTGCCTCGCTGCCAATAGGGATACCGGCAGCCTGCACCGTGAAACTGGCGGCAGAGGCCAGTGTGGCAAGGGCAACAGCACGAGCGAGAGAGCGAATTGGGTTCATAGGCCTGCTTCCATGTAATCAAGACCGAATAGGGGCGTGCAATGTTTACGCGCTAACAAGCATAGCCATTACCTGCCGCCTTGCCGGCACTTCTCTTGCGACCCATTTCGTCGCGCATTTGCCTTCGAAATCCTTGCAACAGCAAGAAGCCAAGCGTTACGCCCAAGCGCGAGGTTGGCATGAGCTTCGACAGCGAAGGCAAGCGCCGCACCCAGTTGGACACCGCCTGGGCCGACCCGCAGGGCAACCAGGCCTACCGCGTGACCGGTGCCTTCGAAGACAGCGACACCTTCCGCGGTGATGGTTACATAGACCGCAAGGCCATCGCACCGTCGGCCTACTTCCGCCTGTCCGATGACCT
Organism: Pseudomonas sp. TWI929; assembly: GCF_039673335.1. Lineage (NCBI taxonomy): Bacteria > Pseudomonadati > Pseudomonadota > Gammaproteobacteria > Pseudomonadales > Pseudomonadaceae > Pseudomonas > Pseudomonas sp. TWI929. Next base: position 2,272 of record NZ_JBDJLK010000137.1, on the reverse strand, counting down.
GGAGCTGAACCTGGGCGCCACCTACCTGTACGACAAGCGCCTGATCGACTTCGGCATCCCGGCCCTGTGCAACCGCCCGGTGGATGGGGACCGCGACAAACGCTTCGGCTCCGGCGATGCCGACCAGGACTACGCCCGCAGCGAAGTGTTCTCGTTGACCGCCAGCCTGGACTACCGCATCAACGACGACTTCACCCTGACCAACACCAGCCGTTACTACCGCTACGACCTGGACCGCAACAATACCCTGGCCGACAGCAGCCCAACGCGCTTCGTCACCGCGCCCAATGGCGAATTGCTGGTCAAGCTGAACCGCGGCAACGTCGCCCGCGACGAGTACGGCGTGTTCAACCAGACCGATCTCAAGCAACGGGCGCAACTGGCCGGCATGCAGCACAACCTGTTGTATGGCGTGGAAGTGGGCTTCCAGGACAAGTACCAGCGCGTGTTCAGCCAGAACAACGTGGCCCAGGTGCCGGTATACCGCGACGCCCTGGTGCAAGTGCCAGAGCACGCCGCCAACCTGTCGTCCAAGGGCACCAACGTCCAGCAGACCACCGGCCTGTACCTGCAGGACATGATCGAGCTGAACGAGCACTGGAAGGCCCTGGTCGGCGTGCGTTATGACATCTTTGGCCAGGAGTACGACGACAACCGCGTGCAGAACGTCGACCTCGACCGTACCCTGACGCCGCGCAACAGCGCCAACGTCTGGCTGGTGCGTAGCCTGACTCCGGAATGGCGCGTGGCCGCCGGCGCCAACTACGTCGACGAACGCTACACCGCGCTCGACAACGTGGTAGTGATGCCGGGCTACACCACCTTCGACGCCGCGCTGCTGTATAGCGTGCCGCAGTGGGACGCCGCGCTGCGCCTGAAAAACGTGTTCGACCGTGACTACTACGCCTCGGCGCACGGCTCGGTGGACCTGATAACCCCAGGTGCACCGCGCACCCTGGAAGCCAGCTTCAATTACCGCTTCTGATCACAGGCGATATCTGCAACCTTGCGATCCCCCTTGACGACGCGATGGTTCACCGCTTCGCTGGAATGAAATATCCTGCAAGGCAGTTGTCGCAACGGCTGGCGTGTCTTCCTGTGGGAGCTCACCCAGCCCTTCGAGCTGCGCTGTCGCGCAGAGACCTGATGCTGGCAGGCGCTCCGTGTACCCTGTGGGAGCGGGCGCGCCCGCGAAGAAGCCAACGCGGTGCATGGCACCGGCTGCGCCGGTGTTCGCGAGTGAACTCGCTCCTACAGAAGACGGTGCCCCGCGGTTACGAAGGAGGCAACACATGAGCAACAGGCCGATTCGCCAATGCACGCCTTGGGCGCTGGCCACCCTGCTCGCCCTCAGCCTGGCACTCACAGCTGGCTGCTCCAGCAAAACCAGCAAGGCCCGCTACGCCACGCCTGCAGAGGGCTCCAACTGCTTCGCCAAAGCCGTCCCCACCACCGGCGAAGGCGGCTTGGCGTGGGGCAATACTCTGAGCATTGCCCGGCAGAAGTCAATGAACAACTGCATACGCTATGCCGGTCGCTCAGGGGGCACACCCAACACTTGTCAGGTGGTGATGGCGAAGTGCAAAAACTGAAATATATAAACAACCTTAAGTAAGAATATTCCTACAAATAAACGCCAACTTTCCACGCGCAAAATTGCGCTAGCGAAACATGAACACACCCAAATAAAATCTTACACTTTCAACCTCGACCAGAAAGTGGAAATCGAGGCATTGTCTTTCACTCAATGCCCAACAGTCAGATCACCCTCTTACTTCAGCAAACAAGTAACACATCCCCCACAACACAAACGCGAACCTTACATTCCAGCCCGCAGCACGTAACGAAAGCGAAACGTCAGCACCTCTGTAAAAGTATCAGGCAACCGATATTTCAGTCTTTTCAGCACTGAAACAGGCCGCTTTACGCCTATGGTCCGAAAAGGCTGCTCTTTGAGCAAGGAGCTCGCATGAGTAATGCCTCCGTCAGCAGCGCCACCTCCGGCCCGGCCTGTAGTGCACGCATCCCCATCCTGCCGGTGCGCTATGCCATCGTGCCGCGCAGCGGCGACATGCCCGCCTGCCGCTATGCCGATGCAGGTTTCAACCTCGAACAAGGCTTCGGGCCGCTGCAACATTCCGCCTACACCTTGCGCGCGCTGCGCCCAGGCTATGTCTACGTGTTCATGAAAGGCACCCTGGGCGAAAAGCTGGTCATCCATGAGTACGTCGGCGCGGGCCTTTACAAGGAACTGCTCTACCGCGGCCTGGAG
>NZ_JBDJLK010000136.1:0-9615 GCF_039673335.1 Pseudomonas sp. TWI929 | reverse complement strand
GCCTTGTGTCGCGAAAGGGCCGCGAAGCGGCCCCGGCAATTGATGCACAGACGCCGAAATCCGGGGGCTGCTTTGCAGCCCTTTCGCGACACAAGGCCGCTCCCACACAGATCGCATCCCCCCTTGGCTACCAGTGTTTTCCTGCCTTGGACCTTATAGCGCCAGACACCAACCTGCTGCACCAGGCCGCCATTGCCATCGAAAGCCTGCGCTCCCAAGGCCCCGTACTGGTCTGCTGCGCCCTGGGCTATTCGCGCAGCGCCAGCGCCGTAGCCGCCTGGCTGGTGCTCACCGGCCGCTGCACTGACGCGCAACAGGCCGAAGCGCTGCTGCGCAAGGCCCGCCCCGGCGTCGTCCTGCACAGCGCGCACCGCCAGGCCCTGCAACAGCTAGGCGCACAACCATGAACCTGCTCGTGGTGGCCAGCTTGCTAGGCCGCGGCAAACAGCTGGAGCGCCTTTCAGACGGCCTCACCCTGCTGGCCCTGGGCTACGGCTTGGCGCCTTTGCTGGGTGCCCCGCTGCAACCGCTGGCCAGCCTGCTGTGCAGCGTGCTGCTGGTGCTCGGCGTGCTGCACAAGTACTGGGCCATCCGTGTGGCCGTGGATGCAGAACTGTTTGCCCGCCTCGCCGATAGCAGCGACCTGGCTGCAGACACCCAGGCCCTGGACCGTGCTCTGTTCGAATTGAAACTCAAGCCACAGGCCGCAGATTCCCGCGCCTGGTCTGCCCGCAGCCAGGCCGCGTTGGGCCTGTTGCGCCGCCAGGCAGTTTGCCTGGGCCTGCAGCTGACGCTGGCCTTGGCTACCCTGCTGATGCTGCCTTTGAAGGGATGACTACCAATCCATGCTCGCCAACCTGACGGCCTACCTCATTACCTCCGCCGCCCGCCTGATCACCGGCGCCCGCGCCCTGTGGCTGGGTTGCACGCCGCTGCCGGTGCAGCGCCTGTACTTCGCCAATCACAGCAGCCACGGTGACTTCGTGCTGCTGTGGGCGTCGCTGCCGCAACCACTGCGCAAGCGCACCCGCCCGGTAGCCGGCGCCGATTACTGGGCCAAACCGGGCCTGCGCGATTTCATCATTCGCAAGGTATTCAATGGCGTGCTGATCGACCGGCAACGCAGCGAAGGCCAAGTCAGCCCGCTGCAACCTGTCCTTGAAGCCGTTGCGCAGGGTGACTCGCTGATCTTCTTCCCGGAGGGCACACGCAACCTGGGCGACGAACCATTGATGCCATTCAGGAGCGGGTTATATCACCTGGCGGCAGCCAACCCTGAAGTCGAGCTGGTGCCAGTGTGGATCGCCAACCTCAACCGGGTGATGCCAAAGGGCCGCGCCCTGCCCTTGCCGTTGCTGTGCACGCTGAGCTTTGGCGAACCCCTGCACCTGCAGGCCGATGAGAGCAAGCAGGCGTTTCTCGAGCGGGCCAGCCAAGCCCTGCTGAACCTGGCCCCGAAGGATGCCTGACATGGACGACAACACCCTTTCCCTGTTCGCCGGCATCGGCGCCTTGCTGCTGCTCGCCAGCGTGATCGGCCGCCTGCTCAAATGGCGCGCCGGCCCCGCGCCGCACGCGGTGATCGACAATCTCAACGCCCGCATCAACGCCTGGTGGGTAATGGTGCTGGTAATCGGCATCGCCTTCCTGTTCGGCAAGTACGGCGTGATCGTGCTGTTCTACGGCGTGTCGTTCTACGCCCTGCGCGAGTTCATGACCCTCACCCCGACCCGGCGCAGTGACTACCCGGCACTGGTGGCGGCGTTCTATGTGGCACTGCCGGTCCAATACGTGCTGATCGCCATGGACTGGTACGGCCTGTTCAGTATCTTCATCCCGGTGTACCTGTTCCTGCTGCTACCCATCCTGGCCAGCTTCGGCGGCGATACGACACGTTTTCTCGAACGTGCTTCGAAAGTGCAGTGGGGCTTGATGATCGCCGTCTACTGCGTGTCGTCGGTGCCGGCCTTGATGACCCTGGATATCCCGGGTTATGAAGGTCGCAACCTGCTGCTGATCGCCTGGCTGATTTTGGTAGTGCAGATCAGTGATGTGCTGCAGTACGTATGCGGCAAGCTGTTCGGCAAACACAAGGTAGCGCCCAACCTGTCACCCTCCAAGACCGTCGAAGGCCTGGCCGGCGGCGTAGCGCTGGCTACCTTGATTGGCGCCCTGCTGTGCTGGATCACCCCGTTCAGCTTCTGGCAGGCCGCGTTGATGGCACTTGCGGTCAACGCCATGGGCTTTTTCGGCGGGCTGGTGATGTCGGCGATCAAGCGCGACCGCGGGGTGAAGGACTGGGGGCACATGATCGAAGGCCATGGCGGCATGCTCGACCGCATGGATTCGGTGTGCTTTGCCGCACCCGTGTTCTTCCACTTTGTGCGGTACTGGTGGGCCTAGCGAAAACGTGCGTATTGATCAGTGTGAAAGCGCCAATTCTCGCAACGCCGCCGAAGCCAGAAAACCGGAGCGGGATGCATAGCGGGGATCACGCTTCCCAAACCAGCCTGTTTCAGGATGCTGCGTACTGTGCCCTTGGGCAGCTCACTCTTGGGATGAGGAACCGTTACTCTTCCCCTTTTTGTCGGGTGCCTGAACGGGTGATGACTGCCCTTCACCTCGACCTCATACCACCCGTCAGCTTCAAAAAGCTGGATGACCTCACGACTGCGCACTCATTCTTCCTTCGGCAGTCGATGTGTATTACACACACCGACTTGACCAGAACAAAGCGCACTACACACTGTGCACATCTCCCATGACCAGTGGGCGGATCGGAAGGCATAGTAACGGGAGTTATTCTGAAGCGTAGGAAATCGGCTCGAAAGTAAACCCCCTGGCATAGCGCGGGCAGGCAGCTGGACGTCGAGCCCAGGCAACTGCGGCTCGGCCGATGGCCCTATGGTGACGAGTCATTCAGCCAGTCACCAGGAGTTGTGCCATGTCCGATTTCATCACCGTCCTGCGCGAAACCTGCCCGACGCCGGTCGTGGACGCCACCAAGTGGAAGCGCATCGGCGGCGATCCGCACACCGTCAACCTCAACGCCTACCTGTCGGCCGACGGCAGCAAGATCATGGGCACCTGGATCTGCACCCCGGGCAAGTTCGAGGTCAACTATGAAAAGTGGGAGTTCTGCCACTTCCTCGATGGCTACTGCATCATCACCCCGGAAGGCGAAGAGCCGAAACACCTGAAAGCGGGTGATGTGTTCGTGATCGAACCGGGGATGAAAGGCACCTGGGAAGTGGTCGAGACCGTGCGCAAGTACTTCGTCTTCGCCTGATTTGTAGACTTCACTGGCCCTATCGCCGGCAAGCCGGGCTCCCACAGGTACTGCACTGGTTTAAAGGGCCAGTGCAATACCTGTGGGAGCCCGGCTTGCCGGCGATAGGGCCGAAACAGGCAAAAAAATCGCGGATCAGGCACCCTTCCCTCTGGTGCGCAGTTACAGAGGGAAGGCCGCCTGGCCCGCGATGAAGTCCACCTGTTGCATCAATCCTTCTTGCGATAACCCTCGACGATGGCCGAGAAGTCCTTGCCGCCCTCGCCGCGCAGGCTCATGGCCTGGTACAGCTGCTGGGCCACGGCCCCCAGAATTACCGGCTGGTGCGCCTGGCGTGCCGCCTCGGTGGCCAGCCCCAGGTCCTTGAGCATCAGCTCGGCGCCAAAGCCACCGGTATAGCCACGCGATGCCGGCGCGGTTTCGATGATGCCCGGCCACGGGTTGTAGGTGTCCGAACTCCAGCAACGCCCGGTCGAACTGTTGATGATGCCGGCCAGCACCTTGGTATCGATGCCCAGCGCGTTGCCCAGGGCCATGGCCTCGGACACACCGATCATCGAGATGCCCAGCAGCAGGTTGTTGCAGATCTTGGCGATCTGCCCGGTACCAACCTCACCGCAGTGCACGATGTTGCGGCCCATCTGCTCCAGTACTGGCTTGAGGGTGGCGAACAGCTCGGTGCTGGCACCGACCATGAAGGTCAGGGTACCGGCCGCCGCGCCACCAGTGCCACCGGACACTGGCGCGTCGCCCATGTCCACGCCCTTGGCTGCCGCGGCCTTGGACACATCTCGCGCAGTCTGAGGGTCGATGGTGCTGCAGTCCACGGTCGGTGTGCCTGGGCGAATGCCGGCCAGCACGCCGTCGTCGTTCAGGTACACGCTGCGCACATGGGCTGCGGCTGGCAGCATGGTGATCACCAGCTCGCTGTTGGCCGCCGCGTCCTTGGGCGACGGGCTGATTTGCCCGCCCAGTTCTGCCAGTTCGGCGAGCACGGCCTTGTTCAGGTCGAACAGGTTCAGCTGGTGCCCGGCCTTGATCAGGTTGCGGGCCATGGGCGCACCCATGTTGCCCAGGCCGATGAATGCGATACGCATGAGGTGCTCCTTAGCGCAGGCTGATGGTGGTGTTCACACCGTCGTTGACGCTGTCGTCATCGAACCAGCGGGCGGTGACGGTCTTGGTTTGAGTGTAGAACTGCACCACTTGCTTGCCGTACGGGCCGAGGTCACCGAGCTTGGAGCCACGCGAGCCTGTGAAGCTGAAGAACGGTACCGGTACCGGGATCGGGATGTTGATACCGACCTGGCCGATGTCGATTTCGCTCTGGAACTTGCGCGCAGCCGCACCGCTCTGGGTGAACAGGCCGGTGCCGTTACCGAACGGGTTGGCGTTGACCAGAGCGATGGCCTCGTCGAGGGTATCGACCTCCAGGGTGACCAGCACTGGGCCGAAGATTTCCTGGGTGTACACCTGCATGTCGGTTTTTACGCCCGAGAACAGGGTCGGGCCGACAAAGTTGCCTTGCTCGTAACCCGGTACCGTGACGTCACGGCCGTCGAGTTCCAGCTTGGCGCCTTCCTTGATGCCGCTTTCGATCAGGCCCAGCACACGCTCCTTGGCGCGCTTGGAAACTACCGGGCCAACGTCGGTGCCAGGCTCGCAGCCGGCATTGACCTTGAGCTTGCTGGCCGCGTCCTTGATATCCGGCAGCCATTCGCGGGCCTTGCCCACCAGCACCGCCACCGAGGTGGCCATGCAGCGCTGGCCCGCTGCGCCGAAGGCGGCACCGACCAGGGCATTGATGGTTTGCGTGCGGTTGGCATCGGGCAGCACCACCGCGTGGTTCTTGGCGCCCATCATCGACTGCACGCGCTTGCCGTGCTGGCTGCCGAGGTTGTACACGTGGGTGCCCACTTCGGTGGAGCCGACGAAGGAAATCGCCTTGATGTCCTGGTGGGTGCAGATGGCATCCACCACTTGCTTGCCACCGTGCACCACGTTCAGCACGCCAGCCGGTACACCGGCTTCCAGCGCCAGCTCGACCAGCAGCATGGTCGACAGCGGGTCCTGCTCGGACGGCTTGAGCACGAAGGTGTTGCCGCAAACGATGGCCATGGGGAACATCCACAGCGGGATCATCGCCGGGAAGTTGAATGGGGTAATGCCGGCGCACACACCGATCGGTTGGCGCAGGGTGTAGGTATCGACACCGCCAGCAACGTTCTCGGCGAACTCGCCCATCTGCAGGGTGCCGATGGAGGCAGCGTGCTCGACCACTTCCAGGCCGCGGAAGATATCGCCTTCGGCGTCAGCAATGGTTTTGCCCTGCTCGGCGCTGAGCACCTGAGCAATGCGCTTGGTGTGTTCGCGGATCAGCGCCTGCAGCTTGAGCATGATGCGCATGCGCGCGCCGATAGGGGTGTCGCGCCAGGTCTGGAAAGCGCGGTGGGCAGCGGCCACGGCAGCGTCGACTTCCTCGACGGTGGCGAACGGCACGCGCGCCAGCACCTCTTGGGTAGCCGGGTTGACGATATCGCGCCATTCGGTGGTCTTGGACTCGACCCACTGGCCGTCGATCAGCAGTTTTACCTGCTCTACTTTGGTCTGGTTAGGGGATTGCGGTGCGTTCATCTGCGTTCTCCTTGGAATTATTGTCGGGACGAGATCGCCAGCGCCGGGCAAACGCGAGGTGGCGTCCTGAGGCTTGTTTCGAGTATAGATGTGCAAACATCCAACAAGAACGCACAAAAAAACCGGATCATCATGCAAAAAGACCTCACATCCTTGAGCGCGCTCAACTGGGACGATTTGAAGTTCTTCCTTGAAGTGGCCCGTACCCGCAAGGCCAGCAGCGCCGCCAAACGCCTGAGTGTTGATTACACCACGGTGTCGCGACGCATCAGCTCGCTGGAGGGGGCGCTGGGTACCTTGCTGTTCGAAAAGTCACGGACCAACGGCTTTGTCCTCACCGCCGAGGGCCAGCGCTTGCTCGGTTATGCCGAATCGATCGAAAGCACGCTGCATATGGCTTGCGAGCAGGTGTCCGGGTCGGGCGTGGCGTTGTCGGGGCATGTGCGCATGGGCTGCACCGAGGGCTTTGGCAGCTTCTTCATTACCCCGCAGCTCAGCCACTTCGTCGACGCCTACCCGGCGATATCGGTGGATATCCTGCCGCTGCCGCACTTCATCAGCCTGTCCAAGCGCGAGGCGGACATCGTCATTGCCCTGGAACGGCCGGAGCATGGGCCTTATGTGTGCTGCAAACTGTGCGATTACCGTTTGCGGCTGTACGCGACCCAAGATTACCTGGACAGCCATGCGCCGATTCGCCAGGTGGCGGATTTGGCCAGGCACCCGTTCATCAGTTACGTGGATGACCTGGCGTTCAGCTCAGAGCTGCTGTACCTGGCAAACCTGATTCCCAACGCCAACGCGCACTTGCGCAGTACCAGCGTGATTGCGCAATACACGGCGGCTTTGCAGGGACGTGGGTTGGCGATTTTGCCGTGCTTCCTGGCAGCGCAGGACCCGCGGTTGGTGACGGTGTTGCCGGAAGAGATTGAGGTGACGCGGCAGTTCTGGATGTATTGCCGGGAGGATTTGAGGAAGTTGAAGCGGATTACCCTGTTGTGGGATTACATCCGTGGGGTGACCGAGGCGAATGCGCCGTTGTTGATGGGGGAAACGCGGGAGATGCGCTTTGCTCAGGAATGAAGGGGCTGCTGCGCAGCCCATCGCAGGCAAGCCAGCTCCCACAAAATTTGCGCCGGATTCAAGGCATGCGCAGAACCCGCTCCCACAGGGGAAATGTGGTGGCCTGAGAGGTGGTGCTCAGTAGGACGCAACCACAATGGACACCCGACGGTTCTCGGTACGCCCGGCGCTGGTGCGGTTGTCCGCTACTGGCTGGGTGCTGCCCAGGCCACGGGACTGGATGTTCTGCGCCAGCATGCCGACCCCAACCAGCGCGTTGGTCACGCTCTGCGCGCGGCGCTCTGACAGCTGCTGGTTATACGCCGCCTTGCCCGACGAGTCGGCATGCCCGTCCACTCGCACGCCCTGGATACCAACGCCAAGCAGCGCCTTGCCAATGCGCTCGACAATCGCCTGGCTCTGGCCGTTGAGGCTGTCCAGGTCGCTGCCGAATAGCACCTTGCCGGACAGGTCGTAGGCCCAGCCTTCATCGGTTGGGGTAAAACCTTCGCGCTGGAGCACGGCAATCTGTTCGGGGGTAAGGCCTTTGGGCTGTGTGCTCTGGCAGCCGGTCAATGCCAGCACGGCGAGCAACAAGGCCCAAAGCGGGAAACGTAAAGCCTGTATCACGGGTTCAACTCCTGTTCTTGATTTCGTTGGCGGACCGTTCCGTCTGCGCCACTTGCCAATGGCCACGGCGTTTGCGCTTGGCCTGGTACATCGCCGCATCGGCGGCATTGAGAAGACTGGCGGGGTCAGCGCCGTCATCCGGGTAAAAGGCAATCCCGACACTCAGTGAGGTAGCGATACTGCGGCCACTGTCCAGATGCACCGGCAGCTTCATGCTGGCGACAATCTTCTCGGCAATCTGCTCGGCGTCCTGGCGCGAATGCAAAGGCGTCAGTAGCACGGCGAATTCGTCGCCGCCCAGGCGCGCCACCAGGTCGTGTTCGCGCAGCTGGGCGCGCACGCGGTCGGCCACGCTGATCAGCACTTCGTCGCCCACGGCATGCCCGAGGGTGTCGTTGATCTGCTTGAAGTGGTCGCTGTCGAGGAACAGTAGCGCCATATGCTCGCGCTGCCGCGCGGCATTACGCACGCTGCGGCTCAGGCGCCCTTCGAAAAAGGCGCGGTTGGGCAGGCCGGTCAAACTGTCATGGCTGGCCTGATGGGCCAGGGTCTGGTTTTCGTTCTGCAGGTGGCTGTGCCACACCTCCAGCTCATCCAGCAAGGCATTGAAGTCGTTGCCCAGTTCGTTGAGCTCGGCAATCGGCGCTTCCGGCACGCGCCGGTCAAAGCTACGTTCGCGGCGGGCGGCGTGGGCGACACTGGCCAAGCCACGCAATGGCCGGACGATATCGCCCAACAGGCGCCGCGACAGGTATTGGGCAGCCACGGCGCTGAGCAACGTGCAGACCAGGATGCCGCCCAGCCCGCTGAACAGGAACAGCAACAAGCTGCGCCCCTGGCCGACCAGTTCGATGTGCCCGACCTTTTGCTGCTGGTGCATGATCGGCAGGTTGACCGGCTCATCCAGCAAGGCGGTGGCAACCTGCACTTCCAGTTGCGCGAGCATGCCGGTATCGGCGCGTTGCCAGTGCGCCAGCTGCTCGCCCTCGTTATTGAAGATCCTGGCCTCTGCGACTTCCTCGTTGCTGGCGATCAGCGCCAGCGATTCATTGGCCGCGGCACTGTCGTCGAACACTACTGCCGCTTCGACGGTGTAGTTGATCGAGCGGGCGATCAGGTGCAAGTTGTGGTTGGCATAAGCCCCCAGGGCAAACACGCCCAGCAGGGTCAGGGAAATGCCGGCCAGGCCCACGGCGAGCAAGGCGACGCTGAGGTGGCCACGGCCCAGTACCGAGCGCAGGGTCGGGCGTACGCGGCGGTTGCGGGCCGGCATCACGGCTGCACCGCACGACGCCGCGACAGTTGCAGCACGCTAGGGTGAATACGCACGCCAGAGCGCGCCACCGAGTCGAGGTTGACCTCAAAAGCCACCTGCTGGTCGCTGACCCGCAGGCAGAACAGGCTACCGACCGTGCAAGGGTCGTTCGCTTCGCTGATGCTCAGTACCGGGTGGCCGCTGACGCGCTCGAACAGCCGGTCACGCTGGCCCTGATCGAGCTTGCCGATGTAGATGGCATCGCAGGCCTGGGCGACCTGGGTATCGTCTGCCAGCAGGCGCTTCACCTGCAGCGGGCGGCCGGACTCCTGCACATGGCCTTTGATCAGGTCATCGGCGTACTCGGTCGGGCCGACCAGGCACAGGCGCAGGGGGGAAGGTTCGACGGGCCAGCGAGCGTAGCTGAAGATGCCCAGTACCACCTGGGTGACGGCCTTGGCGCGTTGCTGCGCCTGGGCAGCGGTTGTGGCGGTGTCTGCCCGGGCGAGGCCTGCGGAAATGAACAGGGCGGCCAGCAATAGCGAAAGCGTACAGCTTGTCACTCGCCTTGCGGCCACGTGCATGTGGGGGATCTCTTAAAGTCCTTTCCGATATCGGCGCAACGATAGCACATGGCCGTATGGTTGTATGAGAGGCGGAATGCTGAACGCGGGTCGTATGCAAATTCTGTGGGAGCGGGGGGGTTGGGGGGAAGGGGGGGGGCACAGCCACACCACTGATATGG
>NZ_JBDJLK010000135.1:0-9682 GCF_039673335.1 Pseudomonas sp. TWI929 | reverse complement strand
ATGCATCGCCGATGGTAGTGTGGGGTTTCCCCATGTGAGAGTAGGTCATCGTCAAGATTCATTTCGCAAAACCCCTATCTGCGCATGCAGGTAGGGGTTTTGTCTTTGTGGGCTAAAAATCCCAGGCCTTGCACAAATTCCCCCAGGTCCACAAAGATCCCTGAGGGAGCGGCTTTAGCCGCGAACACCGGCAAAGCCGGTGCCATCCACCGCATCGTCTGCTTCGCGGGCATGCCCGATCCCACAAGGACCGCGCCAACATTTAGATGATGGCATTTGGCCTTTCATATTCGCGTGATATCGTTCCCCCTCAGCCACCCGCGCCTGCCAGAGACCTCCCGATGCTCACCACCACCCAGCTCCACCCCGGCTTCATGATCGTTCACGGCAACCGCCTCGACGACCTGCGCAGCCTGGTGGTGAGCTGGATGCGTCGCTACCCTTTGGCGCCGCTGGAAAACGAAATTGCCCTGGTGCAAAGCAACGGCATCGCCCAATGGCTGAAGCTGGCCCTGGCCGAGGACCCGCTGGAGGACGATTTGGGTGGCTGTGGCATCGCCGCCGCAATCGATGTGCAACTGCCTGGTAGTTTCATGTGGCAGCTTTACCGTAGCGTGCTGGGTCGTGACGAAATTCCCGAGGTGTCCCTGCTCGACAAGGCCCCGCTGACTTGGCGCCTGATGCGCCTGCTGCCAGCCCTGATCGAGCGCCCGCATTTCGAGCCGCTACGGCGCTTCCTCACCGACGACAGCGACCTGCGCAAGCGCTACCAGCTCTCCGAGCGCCTGGCTGACCTGTTCGACCAATACCAGGTCTACCGCGCCGACTGGCTCAAGGACTGGGCCGCCGGCGAGCACATCCTCAACACCGCCCGCGGCGAGCGTAAAGCCCTGCCGCCAGGCAACCGCTGGCAGGCCGAGTTGTGGCGAGCATTGCTGGAGGATGTCGGTGAACAAGGCATGGCGCAGAGCCGCGCCGGGGTGCACCAACGCTTCATCGAGCGTATCAATGGCCTGGAGCAGGCACCGCCAGGGTTGCCACCACGGGTGATCGTATTCGGCATTTCTTCGCTGCCAGCCCAGGCCCTGGAAGCACTGGCTGGCCTGGCGCGCTTCAGCCAGGTGCTCCTGTGCGTGCACAACCCCTGCCGCCATCACTGGGCCGATATCGTTGCCGACAAGGACCTGCTGCGCCACCAGTACAAACGCCAGCAACGCAAACAGGGTATGCCCCTGCAACTGGACGACCAGTCGCTGCACCAACATGCCCACCCGTTGCTGGCCGCCTGGGGCAAACAAGGCCGCGACTACATCAACCTGCTCGACAGCTATGACGACCCGGGCAGCTATCAGGGCGTATTCAGCGATGGCCGCATCGACCTGTTCAGTGACGGCTCCCCCACCACACTACTCAACCAACTGCAGGACGATATCCTGGAGTTGCGCCCGCTCGCCGAAACCCGGGAGCTGTGGCCGCCAGTCGATACGGCAAAGGACCGTTCGATTCGATTCCACGTCGCCCACAGCCCGCAACGCGAAGTGGAAATCCTCCACGACCAGCTGTTGGCCCGCTTCAGCGCCGACCCCACTTTGCGCCCGCGTGACGTGATCGTCATGCTGCCGGCCATCGACACTTACGCGCCGCACATCCGCGCCGTGTTCGGCCAACTGCAGCGCAACGACCCGCGTTATATTCCGTTCACCCTGACCGACCAGGGCCAGCGCGGTCGCGAGCCCTTGCTGATCGCCCTCGAACACCTGCTCAAACTGCCCGACAGCCGCTTCGCTGTCAGCGAGGTACTCGACCTGCTGGACGTACCGGCAGTCCGCGCCCGTTTCGGTATCCGCGAAAACGACCTGCCCACACTGCACCGCTGGATCGAGGGCGCCGGTATCCGTTGGGGCCTCAACGCCGAGCAGCGGGCCAGCCTGGGCTTGCCCGCCGGGCTTGAACAGAACAGTTGGCGCTTCGGCCTGCGGCGCATGCTGCTGGGCTATGCAGTGGGGGTGGGCGAAGCCTGTGACGGTATTGAACCCTACGATGAAATTGGTGGCCTCGACGCAGCGCTGATCGGCCCGCTGGTAGCCCTGCTCGATGCACTCGAAGTCGCCTGTCAGGCCTTGTCCGAGCCGGCCACCGTCGGCCAGTGGGGCGAGCGCCTGCATGCCTTGCTGCAGGTGTTCTTCCTGGCCGAGGGTGAGCGCGACGAGTTTCTGCTGATGCAGTTGCAGGACCTGCGCGATAGCTGGCTTGAGGTGTGCGAGACGGTCGGCCTGCAGGATCCTCTGCCGCTGACCGTGGTGCGCGAAGCCTGGCTGTCGGGCCTGGACCAGGGCAAGCTGTCGCAACGCTTCCTCGCCGGCTCGGTGAACTTCTGCACGCTCATGCCCATGCGCGCCATCCCGTTCCGGGTAGTGTGCCTGCTGGGCATGAACGATGGCGATTATCCCCGCGCCCAGCAGCCGCTGGACTTCGACCTGATGGCCAGCGACTACCGCCCCGGTGACCGCTCACGTCGCGAAGACGACCGTTACCTGCTGCTCGAAGCACTGCTGTCGGCACGTGACCAGTTGTATGTCAGCTGGGTAGGGCGCAGCATCCGCGACAACAGCGAACGGCCGGCCTCGGTACTGATCGGCCAGCTGCGCGATCATCTTGCTGCCGGCTGGCACTTGGCCGACGCGGAGCAGGGGCAGCCAGCAGAACCGGGAGAGCAACTGCTGCATGCTCTGACCCAGGAGCACCCGCTGCAACCGTTCAGCCCGCGCTACTTCCAGAAGGGCAGCCCGCTGTTCAGCTTTGCCCACGAATGGCAGGTACTGCACCAGCAGGGTGAAGAGGATGAGCAGGGGGACGCCGACCTGTCGCCTTATCACGACGATGAAGCCCTGAGCCTGACCCAACTGAATGACTTCCTGCGCCACCCGGTGCGGCACTTCTTCAGCCAGCGCCTGAAGGTGTATTTCGAAGCACTGGAAGCGCCGACGCCGGACGAAGAACCCTTTGTGCTCGATACCCTGCAACGCTACGGCGCCAGCGAAAGCTTGCTCGGCGCCGCGCTGGCCGAACCGGACAACGCCGAGCAGGCCCTGCAGGCCCAGGCCCGACGCCTGCAAGCCTGCGGTTTACTGCCGCTGGCCGGCTTCGGCGAGCTGCTGCAAAGCGAACTGATCGAACCGCTACCCGACCTGCTGCAACGTCACCAGCAGCTGCTGCAACGCTGGCCACAGCTGGTCGAGGGCGCCTTGCCGATTCATTTCGAGCACGGCAAGCACCGTCTTGAAGGCTGGCTGGGCCGGGTGTTCCTGGCCGATGACCAGAGCCTGCTCAGCATCACCACCGTACCCAACACCATCAGCGCCGGGCGCAACAACTACAAGTGGCACCGACTGATCGCGCCCTGGGTCACGCACCTGGCGGCCTGCGCGGCGGGTTACCCGTATAACAGCGCGCTGGTAGCCAGCGACCTGACCTTACTGCTTGCACCGCTGCCGCAAGACCAGGCTGCACAACTGCTGGGCGAACTGCTGGTGGCCCGCCAGGCGGCGATGAATGCGCCGCTGTCGGTCGCTGCCAAGACCGCGTTCGCCTGGCTGGCCCAGGACGATGCCGACAAAGCCCTGGCTGCCGCAGCCCGCGCCTACGAAGGCGACGAGCGCACCAGCTTTGGCGAGCGCAGTGAAAGCATTGCCCTGGCCCGGCAGTTCCGCGACTTTGCCGCGCTCACCGCTGATGAAACCTTCGAAGGCTGGTGCGAAACCTTGTACCGCCCATTGTTCACCGCCCCCTGGCAAACCCTGGGCAACCCGGAGAAAGGCGCATGACCCAGGTCCGTCCCCTGGCACTGAGTTTCCCCCTGCATGGCAGCCAGCTTATCGAGGCCAGTGCCGGCACCGGCAAGACTTTCACCATTTCGGCGCTGTACCTGCGCCTGATCCTCGGCCACGGCGGCGAGCAAGGTTTCGAGCGCGAACTGCTGCCACCACAGATCCTCGTGGTGACCTTCACCGACGCTGCGACCAAGGAGTTGCGCGAGCGTATTCGCGCCCGCTTGGCTGAGGCCGCGCGGTTCTTCCGTGGCGAGCTGGAAGGTGCCGACCCGCTGCTGCACCAGCTGCGTGACGATTACCCTGAGGAGGCCTGGCCGCGTTGTGCCGGGCGCCTGGAAATCGCCGTGCAGTGGATGGATGAAGCTGCGGTATCGACCATCCACGGCTGGTGCCAGCGCATGCTGCGCGAACATGCATTCGACAGCGGTAGCCTGTTCACCCAGACCTTGGAAACCGACCACAGCGAGCTGCTGGGCCAGGTCATGCGCGATTATTGGCGGCGCTTCTGCTATGGCATGCAGGGCGATGCGCTGGCCTGGGTGCGTAGCCATTGGGGCAGCCCTGACGCGTTGCTGCCGCGTATCCGCCCGCTGTTCGGCCGCGTACGTGCCCAGAAGGATGGACTTGAACCTGCGGCACTTATCGAAGCTTCGCTGCAGCAACGCGGCGAGCAATTGGCCCGGCTCAAGGCGCCGTGGGCGCAGTGGGCCGAGGAGTTGCGGCAAATCTGCCGCGATGCACTGGCCGCCAAGCAGGTCGACGGTCGCAAGATGCAGGCGCGTTATTTTGAGCCGTGGTTCGACAAGCTCTGCGCCTGGGCCGGTGACGAGCAACTGGTGGAGCTTGACCTGGGCACGGGCTTCACCCGGCTTACCCCGAACGGCATGGCCGAGGCCTGGAAGGGCGAACCACCCGAGCACCCTGGCCTTAATGCCATGCAGAGCTTGCAGCAACAATTGCAAGCCCTGGACAGCCCGGATGCCCCTTTGCTCGAACATGCCGCCAACTGGGTATCGGCACGTTTCGAAGTAGAGAAGCGCCGGCGCGCGGAAATGGGCTTCGACGACATGCTCGTGCGCCTGCAGCACGCCCTGGCCAGCGAGGCCGGCGAGCGCCTGGCCAGCCTGATCCGCGAACAGTTCCCGGTGGCTCTGATCGACGAATTCCAGGACACCGACCCGGTGCAGTACGGCATTTTCGAGCGCATCTACCAGATCAGCGAAAACCGTGCGCAAACCGGCCTGTTCATGATCGGCGACCCCAAGCAGGCGATCTACGCCTTCCGTGGCGCCGACATCTACACCTACCTCGCCGCACGGCGCGCCACTAGCGGCCGCCTGCACAGCCTGGACACCAACTACCGTTCCAGCAAGGCCATGGTCGCGGCGGTCAACCAGGTGTTCCTGCAGGCAGAGGCACGTGCAGCGGGGCGCGGTGCGTTCCTGTTCCGCGAGGCCGATGACAACCCGCTGCCGTTCATGGAAGTCCGCGCCAAAGGTCGTGGCGAGCAGTTGGTGATCAACGGTGAAACCAGCGCAGCCCTTCAGTGCTGGCAGCTGGAAAGCGAAGAGCCGCTCTCCGGCAGCGTCTACCGCCAAAAGCTGGCAGCCAGCTGTGCCAGCCATATCGTCGCCTTGCTCAACGGTGGCCAGCAAGGCACGGCTGGCTTCCAGAATGCCGAGGGTGAACTGAGCCCGTGCCTGCCTTCGGACATCGCCATCCTGGTGCGCGATGGCCATGAAGCGCAGATGGTCCGCGCCGAGCTGGCTGCGCGCGGGGTGCGCAGTGTGTACCTGTCCGACAAGGACTCGGTGTTCGCCGCCCAGGAAGCCCACGACCTGCTGGCCTGGCTCAAGGCCTGTGCCGAGCCCGACTCGGAGCGCCTGCTCAAGGCCGCCCTGGCCAGTACCTCTCTCGGCTTGTCGCTGGCTGCGCTGGACCGGCTGAACCAGGACGAGCGGGTCTGGGAAGGCTGGGTCATGCGTTTCCGCCACTATCGCGACACCTGGCAGCGCCAGGGCGTACTGCCGATGCTGCGCCACCTGCTGCATGACTTCCAGCTGCCGCGCACGCTAATCCGCCGCACCGATGGCGAACGGGTGCTGACCAACCTGCTGCACCTGGCCGAGCTGCTGCAACAGGCCGCCGGCGAACTGGATGGCGAACAGGCATTGATCCGTCACCTGGCCGAACATCTGGCCAGTTCCGGGCAGGCTGGCGAAGAACAGATCCTGCGCCTGGAAAGCGACGAACAGCTGGTGAAGGTGGTGACCATCCACAAGTCCAAGGGCCTGGAATATCCACTGGTCTACCTGCCGTTCATCTGCACCAGCAAACCGGTAGACGGCAGCCGCCTGCCACTGGCCTGGCATGACAGCGAAGGTAACGCGCATCTCACCCTCACCCCTGACCAGGAGCAGATCGAGCGCGCCGACGACGAGCGCCTGGCTGAAGACCTGCGGCTGCTCTACGTGGCCCTGACTCGTGCCCAGCATGCCTGCTGGCTGGGGGTTGCCGACCTCAAACGCGGCAACCAGAAGAGCTCGCAGCTGCACCGCTCGGCATTCGGCTACCTGCTGGGTGGCGGGGTTGCCCTGGCCGGTTCGGCGCAGCTAGCCGACTGGTTGCAGGCCTTGGCGGCGACCTGCCCGCACATCACTTGCCCGGGCCTGCCGCAGGCGGATGATCAGGTGTACCGCATGCCGCACGCCGAACGAGAGCTGTTGCCAGCACGCAAACCGCGCCGTGCGGCGGCCGAGCATTGGTGGATCGCCTCGTACAGCGCCTTGCGCGTCGGCGACCAGACCCTCGGCGCCGACAGCTCCCAGGCCCAGCAACTGCTGGATGACGAAGTGGTCGATGCGCAGTTGCTGCGCGAAGTCCCGGCCGACAGCGGCGATATCCATCGCTTCCCGCGGGGGCCGAACCCCGGCACCTTCCTGCATGGCTTGCTGGAATGGGCGGGCCGCGAAGGCTTCAGCCAGGTCAGCAGCAACCCGCAGCTGATCGAGCGAACCGTTGGCCAGCGCTGCAACCGCCGTGACTGGACCGGCTGGATTCCCACCCTGAGCCAATGGATGCAGCGCTTGCTGGGCGAGGCACTGCCGCTGCCGGGCAGCGAGCAGAGCGTGACACTCGGGCAGCTGCGTCATTACCAGATCGAAATGGAGTTCTGGTTCGCCAGCCACCGGGTCGATGCCGAACAACTCGACCACCTGGTGGCACGCCACACCCACCCCGGCCTGGCGCGCCCTGCGGCGCAGCCGACTGTGCTCAACGGCATGTTCAAAGGCTTCATCGACCTGGCATTCGAGCTGGACGGGCGCTACTACGTGACCGACTACAAGTCCAACTGGTTGGGCCCGGACATTCAGGCCTACGATGCCTTGGCCATGGAAAAGGCCATCCTCGAGCACCGCTACGACCTGCAGTACGTGCTGTACCTGTTGGCCCTGCACCGCCAGTTGCGCGCGCGCCTGCCGGACTACGATTACGACCGCCATGTCGGCGGTGCCCTGTTCATCTTCCTGCGCGGCGCCAACAGCAGCGGCCACGGCGTGTACCACGCCAAGCCGCCGCGTGAGCTGATCGAAAGCCTTGATGCGCTGTTCCGTGGCGAGCACCCGCCCACACAGCAGGACCTGTTTGCCGGAGCTGTGATATGAGCCGAAGCCTCGTCGACCTGTTGCCCACCCCGCTGCACGCCGAGCACCTGCTGGCGCTGGCGCCACAGCAGGACAGCGGTGACCTGCTGCAATTGCTCGACCGCTGGGTAGAGCGGGGCTGGCTACGTGCTCTGGACCGTGCATTCGTGTCGTTTCTCGAAGAGCGTGCCCCTGGCAGTGACCCCTTGCTGCTGCTGGCGGCGGCACTGGCCAGCCACCAGTTGGGCCACGGCCATGTCTGCCTGGACCTGCAACAAACCCTGGCCGAGCCCGACTTCGCCTTGTCGTTGCCGCCAGAAGGCGACGCCCTGACCGGCCCCTTGCTGCTGCCGTCGCAGTTGCTGGCCAACCTCGATTTGAATGCCTGGCGCCAACGCATCGCTGCCAGCCCGCTGGTGGCCGCTGGCGAAACCCCGGGCCAACAGGCGCGGCCACTGGTGCTCAGTGGCGAGCGCTTGTACCTGCGGCGTTACTGGAGCTACGAGCGGCGCATCGACCATACCCTGCGCCAGCGCCTGACTCAGGCCGAAGCGCCACCTGCGGACCTGCCAGATCGCCTGGCGCAATTGTTCGAGGGCGGCGCGCCAGTGGGCCAGGTGGATTGGCAGAAGCTTGCCTGTGCGCTGGCCACCCGTGCCGGTTTCAGCATCATCACGGGTGGCCCCGGTACCGGTAAGACGACCACCGTGGTGCGCCTGTTGGCCTTGCTGCAGGCGCCGGCAGTGGAGCAGGGCAGGCCGCTGCGCATCCGCCTGGCCGCGCCGACCGGCAAGGCGGCCGCCCGCCTGACTGAATCCATCGGCCAGCAAGTCGAGCGCCTGCAGGTCAGCGCCGAGGTGCGCGGGCAGATCCCCACCGAGGTCAGCACCGTGCACCGCCTGCTCGGCAGCCGCCCGGGCTCGCGGCACTTCCGCCACCATGCCGGCAACCCGTTGCCACTGGACGTATTGGTGGTCGATGAAGCGTCGATGATCGACCTGGAAATGATGGCCAACCTGCTTGATGCCCTGCCGCCACGGGCACGTCTGGTGCTGCTGGGCGACAAGGACCAGCTGGCGTCGGTCGAAGCTGGCGCGGTACTGGGCGACCTGTGTCGGGATGCCGAGGAAGGTTACTACTCAGTAGCGACTGCCGCGTGGCTTGAACAGATCAGTGGCGAGTCGCTAGCCGGCAGTGGCCTCAAGGCCGGTGATGAGCAGCGCAACCCGCTGGCCCAGCAGGTGGTGATGCTGCGCTTCTCGCGGCGTTTCGGTGAAGGCAGCGGCATTGGCCAGCTGGCCCGGCTGGTCAACCGCCAGAACTCCTACGCGGCGCGCAACCTGCTGGCCACACCGCCACCCGACGTGCACAGCCTGGCCCTGAAGCACGAACAGGACCGCGCCTTCGACCGCCTGCTGCTCGATGGGCTGAACCGTGGCGCAGACGGCCCGCAGGGATATCGCAGCTATCTGCGTACCCTTGGCCGTTACCGGCCGGCACTCGATACTGCCTTTGACGACCCCGTGTGGGAGCAATGGGCGGGCAAGGTGTTGCACAGCTTTGAGGATTTCCAGTTGCTGTGCGCGGTGCGCCGCGGCGCCTGGGGTGTCGAAGGCCTCAACGAGCGGGTGGCGCGGGTGCTGCACAATGCTGGGCTGATCGACAGCCAGCAGCCCTGGTACGAAGGGCGCCCGGTACTGGTGACACGTAACGACTATGGCCTGGGCCTGATGAACGGTGACATCGGCATCGCTCTGCGCCTGCCGGATGAGCGCGGCGAACCATTGCTGCGCGTAGCCTTCCCGCGTAACGACGGCAGTGGCGGCGTGCGCTTTGTCCTGCCTAGCCGGCTCAACGAAGTGGAAACGGTTTTCGCCATGACCGTGCACAAATCCCAGGGTTCGGAGTTCAGCCACACTGCGCTGGTACTGCCAGATGCGCTCAACCCGGTGCTGACCAAGGAACTGGTGTACACCGGTATCACCCGCGCCAAGCATTGCTTCAGCCTGGTCGAGCCACGCTCGGGCATTTTCGAAGAAGCGGTGGCGCGCAAGGTGCGGCGGATTTCCGGGTTGATGCTCGAACAGGTCTGACCCTGTAGTGAATCAACGGTTGATCCCCTGTGGGAGCGGCCTTGTGTCGCGAAAGGGCCGCAAAGCGGCCCCCGGATTTCAGCATCAAGGCAGAAATCGAGGGGCTGCTTTGCAG
>NZ_JBDJLK010000134.1:0-9836 GCF_039673335.1 Pseudomonas sp. TWI929 | reverse complement strand
GGTTGGGTGTGTAAGCGCTGTGAGGCGTTGAGCTAACCAATACTAATTGCCCGTGAGGCTTGACCATATAACACCCAAGCAATTTGCTAGCGCAGATTGCGGTGGTGAAGATGATACGAACCGAAAGTTCGCTGCTCTTGAAATAGAGAGCCACAAATATCACATATCCGAATTCGCTGGGCTGTCCATCTGGACATTCTGGCTACAGAATTTCTTGACGACCATAGAGCATTGGAACCACCTGATCCCATCCCGAACTCAGCAGTGAAACGATGCATCGCCGATGGTAGTGTGGGGTTTCCCCATGTGAGAGTAGGTCATCGTCAAGATTCATTTCGCAAAACCCCTATCTGCACATGCAGGTAGGGGTTTTGTCTTTGTGGGCTAAAAATCCCAGGCCCTGCACAAATTCCCCGGTACTACAAAGATCCCTTTGGGAGCGGCTTCAGCCGCGAGCACCGGCAAAGCCGGTACCATCCACCGCGCCGCCTGCTTCGCGGCTAAAGCCGCTCCCACAGGGACCGCGCCAGCTTCTGTAATCGCGCAGAGCATTCATGAAATGTGCGTCATTTATGCCTGACGAATCACAGGGCAATGCTACGCTCGCGTAAATACTCAGCACGGATACCCACCATGGAAATGAACTGGCACCAGGCCCTGCAAGAGAGCCTGAGCTGGCTGGCAATCGCCTCGTTCATCACCCTTGTCGGCTTTACCGCCGCCGCCACACTGGCCGTACGTTGTACGCGCTGGGGTAGCCAGTTCTGGCAGCTTGCCGGGCCATATTTCAGCTTCAGGCGCAGTTGGCGGCCGTTGCTGGTGTTCGCACTGCTGCTGGTACTGACATTGTTCTCGGTACGCCTGAACGTGCTGTTCTCGTTCTGGTACAACGGCTTTTACAGCGCCTTGCAGGGCCTTGATCAAGCCGCTTTCTGGTACTTGCTCGGCGTCTTCGCGGTGCTGGCCACCATCCATGTACTGCGCTCGCTGTTCACTTTCTATGTGAGCCAGGCGTTCAGTATCAAGTGGCGGGTATGGCTTACCGAACGGCTGACCCACGACTGGATGCACGGCGATGCATACTACCGTGGTCAGTTCCTCGCCGAGCCGGTGGACAACCCCGACCAGCGTATCGAGTTGGACGTCAACGCCTTCGTCAGCAACTCGGTAACCCTGGCCCTTGGCGCTGTCAGCGCATTGGTGTCGCTGGTGGCGTTTACCGGGATTCTCTGGGGGCTGTCGGCACCGCTGTCGGTCGCCGGGGTGGAAGTCCCCCGGGCGATGGTGTTTGCCGTGTACTTGTATGTGATCGTCGCCACCTGGCTCGCCTTCCGCCTTGGGCGCCCGTTGATTCGCCTGAACTTCCTCAACGAAAAGCTCACCGCCAACTTCCGTTATGCGCTGATGCGCCTGCGCGAGAATGCCGAGAACATTGCCTTCTACCAGGGCGCTCAGGTGGAGCGGGGCACCTTGCTGGGCCGCTTTGGCGCCTTGATCGTGAATGCCTGGGCGCTGGTGTTCCGAAACCTCAAGTTCAGCGGTTTCAACCTGAGCGTCAGCCAGGTTGCCGTGGTGTTTCCGTTCATTCTCCAGGCGCCGCGCTTCTTCAGCGGGGCGATCAAGTTGGGCGATGTGATGCAGACTGCCCAGGCCTTTGGCCAGGTGCAGGACTCGTTGTCGTTCTTCCGCGAATCGTACGATGCATTCGCTCAATACCGCGCCACCCTTGACCGTCTGACCGGGTTCCTTGACGCCAACCAGCAGGCGAGCACCTTGCCGCGTGTCACCACCGAGGACCAGGCACATGCCTTGGAAATCGCCCGCCTGCAGGTGCTGCGCCCGGACGGGCACCCTCTTATCGCCAACCTGGACCTGCGTCTGCACGCCGGCCAGGCGCTGTTGATCAAGGGCCCGTCGGGTAGCGGTAAAACCACGCTGCTACGTGCGCTGGCCGGCCTCTGGCCGTATGCAGAAGGTGAGGTCCGGCGGCCGATGGGCCATCAGGCGCTGTTCCTGTCGCAGCGGCCGTACCTGCCGCTGGGTGACCTGCGTACCGTCATCGCCTACCCGGCGGCCAGCAAGCCGGAGGAGGAAACGCGTATGCAGCAGGCATTGCGCCAGGTCAACCTGGCCCACCTGACCGAGCAACTGGCTGTCAGTTGCGACTGGTCACACATTCTTTCGGTAGGTGAACAGCAGCGCCTGGCGTTCGCCCGGGTGCTGTTCAACCGGCCTCAGGTGGTGTTCCTTGACGAGTCCACCTCGGCCATGGACGAAGGGCTCGAGCATGCCCTGTATTCGCTTTTGCGCACGGAAATGCCGAGCGCGTTGCTGGTCAGTGTCGGCCATCGCAGCACGTTGGCGGGGTTCCACACCCACCGGCTGGAGGTGGATGGGCATGGCGGCTGGTCGTTGCTTGAGCAGCAACCAGTGCTGGCCTAGTTCGGCGATTGGGCCTCAGGGCTGGGGCCCAGCATCGCGATCAACTCGGCCCCTTCATTGCGTACATTGCCGACATCCTTGCCTACGGCAAACCACTCGAAGGTCTCCACCGGCAGGCAGTGCTCCCGTGCCAGGCGTTCGGCCTGTTCGGCAGGCACGTCAGGGTCGATCCAGGCCCGTGCATCCGCTGGCCCCAGGACCAGGGGCCGGCGGTCATGGATATCGACCATGCCTTGGTCACTGGCGGCGGTGATGATCACGAACCCGTCGCCTTCATTGGGCTCCAGCCCCGCGTGCACCTCGGCCAGTGCCGCCATGAACATCGGCGCCTGGCTTTTCAGGCGGATGAAGTAGGGCTGCTTGCGCTTGGGTTCCTGCGGGTCGGCCACCCATTCGTACCAGCCATCGGCCATGACCAGCGCTCGCCCTTGCGGCCACAGGGCCTTGAAGAACTTGCCGGTGGTCACCGTCTCGACTCGGGCGTTGATCGGCGCGGGGCGTTTGCTGGTGGCCCAGAACGGTGCCCAGCCCCAATGGCAGGGATCGATGCGCAGCCCGTCTTCAGCATTGTGCAGAATCAGCACGCGGCTGCCAGGCGCGACGTTGTAGCGGCCGATCGGCACATTGTCATAGCCGCTGATCACGTCCTGCTCGGCATCCAGTTCTCGCAGGTAGTCAGCCAGGCCCTGATATTGGGCGAAGCGTCCGCACATGGCATGTCCCCCATTTGTCGAAATTTCCTACGGCGAAATTGACCGAATACTCGGCATAGAATTTACTGTATATGCATACAGTTTAATTTCAAGGCCGTGTTATGACTACCATTCTGGGCCCAATCAATTGCGGTAGCGCTGCTGTGCCGCGCTATTCGTTCCGTGTTCCGGCGGGCTTCCCGTCGCCGGCAGCGGACCACATGGAGCAGCCCATCTCGCTGGATGAGCTGTTCAACTTGCGCGCGCCGCACATGTACCTGGTCAGGATAGACGGCGACAGCATGCAGGGTGCTGGCATCTTCGACGGTGACTTGGTGCTGGTAGACCGTTCGATCGAGGCGCGCCATGGCCATATCGTGATTGCTGCTGTCAACGGCGAGCCACTGTGCAAGCGGCTGCAACGTGTCGCCGGGCAGGTGGTACTGCGTTCGGAAAACCCAGGCTATGCGCCACGCTACATCATGGAGGGTGACGAGCTGATGATCTGGGGCGTGGTCACCTTCAGTGTGCGCAGCCATGACCCGCTAGCCTAGGCTCTGTGTGAAAAGCCTTGATACTCGGTGATGCTGCGTTGAAAACAGCCTCGGAATGCTCATTTACAACCCGTAAAGTCGGGCGCGACCCCGGCCGTTCCTCGGCTGTTTTCGCCTTGCCTGACCTTCGTCTCAAGACTTTTCACACAGAGCCTAGGCGGGCTCAGCGCAGCAGTGTCACGCCCACCAGCGTGGCGCTGGCAAAACCCGCCCCGACCAGGAAGGTTGCCTGGAACCCTGCACCGTCCCACAACAACCCGGCCATCACGCTGGCTACCAGTAGCGCCACCCCAGTCAGCAGGTTGAACAGGCCGAAGGCGGTACCGCGCAGGTTGGCAGGTGCGCTGTCGGCGATCATGGCGGCGAAGATGCCCTGGCTGAAGCCCAGGTGCAGGCCCCAGGCGGCAACCCCCAAGGCCAGCCCGGCCCAGCCTGGCAGCAGGGCCAGCAGCAGGTCGGCGGTGATCAGCAGCCCCAGCCCGGTAATCAGCACGCCGCGGCGGCCCACGCGGTCCGACAGCACCCCGGCGGGGTAGGCCGACAGCGAGTAGGCCAGCGCCATCAGTACCAGCACCGCCGGCGCCCACAACGGGGCCAGGCCCATGTCCTGGGCACGTAGCAGCAGGAATGCCTCGCTGAAGCGGGCGAGGGTGAACAGCGTGGCCAGGCCAATCAGCCGCCAGTAGGCCGGCCCCAGGCGCGCCAGTTCGCGCAGTGCCAGCGGTGCGCGCACGGGCCTGGCCGTGGCCGGTGCTTCAGGTTCGTGCACGAAAGCGATGAGGATGTACACCGCCACAAACGCCGGGATCACCGCCACCCAGAACACAGCCTGGAAGTGGCTCGCCGTCAGCCACATCAGCACGATCGCCAGCAGCGGCCCGAGGAAGGCGCCGACGGTGTCGAGTGCCTGGCGCAGGCCGAAGGCTGCACCACGCAGCGCGGCAGGTGTGACATCGGCCACCAGCGCGTCGCGCGGCGCCCCGCGAATGCCTTTGCCGACCCGGTCGACGAAGCGTGCCGCAGTCAGCCACTCAAGCCCGGAGGCCAGGGGGAACACCGGCTTGGTCAGCGCGCCCAGGCCGTAGCCGAGCACCGTAAGCAGCTTGCGCTTGCCCAGCCGATCGCTGAGGGCACCGGAGAACACCTTGGTGATCGACGCAGTCGCTTCGGCGATGCCTTCGATAATACCCACTGCCACCACCGAGGTGCCGAGTACGGTGACCATGTACAGCGGCAGCAGGGCGTGGATCATCTCCGAGGAAATGTCCATGAACATCGACACGAAGCCCAGCGCCCAGACGCTGCGGGGAATTTTCGGCAGGCTCCTGGCGGTACTCGCAGGGCTGCTTTCTTCGTTGCTACGCATCATGGGCCTCGGCAGAGTCGCTACGTTCGAAACTGTAGGAGCCAGCACGCAGGATGCAAATCGGATAGGTGGGTAGCGGCAATGGCACGTCAACATGGTTTACTGTATATAGATACAGTATTGGTGATTTCGCCACATGAAGCCTTCCCCTGTTTTTGCCCTGATCGATTGCAACAGCTTCTACGCCAGTTGCGAGCGGGTGTTCCGCCCCGACCTGTTGCGCACGCCCATCGTCGTGCTCAGCAACAACGACGGTTGCATTGTTGCCCGCAGTGCCGAGGCCAAGCCGCTGGTGAAGATGGGGCAGCCTTACTACCAGGTGAAGGACCTGTTGCAGCGCCATGGGGTGGTGGCGTTTTCCTCTAACTATGCGCTGTACGGCGACATGAGCCAGCGAGTGATGGCGGTGATCGAGGGCATGGTCCCGGCGCTGGAGGTGTACTCCATCGATGAAGCCTTTGCCGACCTGGCCGGCATGCCTGGCGATCTCGAGTATCTGGGCCGCTGCATTCGCGAGCGGGTGTTCAAGCACACGGCCATTCCGGTCGGTGTCGGTATTGCCGCTACCAAGACCTTGGCAAAGCTGGCCAACCACGCGGCTAAACGTTGGGCCCAACAGAGTGGCGGGGTGGTCGATCTGCGTGACCCGGTGAAGTACCACTGGGTGTTGAAAAAGTGTGATGTTTCCGAGGTGTGGGGTATTGGCAAACGCCTTACGGCGCATTTGCAAGGCATGGGCATCCGCAGCGCCTGGGACTTGTCCCGTGCCGACCCTGGCCTGTTACGCAAGACCTTCAGCGTGGTGGTGGAAAAGACCGCCCGCGAACTGGCCGGCACGCCGTGCCTGCAACTGGCGGACGTCGACCCGCCACGCCAGGAAATCTGCTGCAGCCGCATGTTCGGCCAGCGCCTGACCGAACTTGCGCCACTCAAGGAGGCAGTGGCCAGCTATGTGATGCGCGCCTCGGAGAAGCTGCGCCAGCAGCGCTCACTGGCCCGGCGCATGCGTGTGAGCATCCGTACCGGCATGTTCAACCCGGAGGAGCCCCGTTACGCCAATGGCGTGTTGGTGCAGTTGCCATACCCCACCGACGACCTGCGCCTGCTCACGCGCATGGCCCTGGAGGCGCTGGAGCGGGTGTATCGCCAGGGTTTTCGCTACAGCAAGGCGGAGGTGCTGCTGCTGGACCTGTGCCAGCGTGGCGAGTACACCGGCGACCTGTTCACGGCCTCGCAGACACAGCGGGCAGAGCGGGTCATGGCGGTGATCGACGGTGTCAACGCGCGCTGGGGAAGGGGCACATTACGCAGCGCGGCAGTGCCGGCGGCAGCGGAGTGGGCGATGCGTCGGGCGTTGATGAGCGAGGGCTTCACCACCCAGGTCGCGGGGTTGTGGCGGGTAGGTTGAGCACTGCAACACGCTCCGAAATCGCTGGGGCCGCTGGGCGGCCCATCGCAGCAGCTCGTCGCCAAGACAAGCCAACCTGGGGTCGGTATTACCGGCTCTGAAGCACTTCGCGAAACACGTCTGGACGAGAAGCTGCAATGTGCAGGAGGGAACGAGCGGCACCCGATGGCGTACGCCGACCTTGCTCCCACTCTTGGAGCGTACGTACTGAAACGCCCAACAACTCTGCAAACCTGAGCTGGGAAAGGCCGGTTCTGTTGCGAGCCTCGGCGGCCTCGGTCACCTTTATCTGGCGTACTGCGCCATAGCGGCCAGCTTTCACGTCGCGTATGGACTCCAGTAATTCTTCGCCGATGTTACGGCTGGCATCACGCAGCAACAGCTCTTTCTCAGTCAGGGGCATGGTTCAGCTCCTTTGCAATCTTGCGCAGTACGTGCGCGGGTATATTTTCGGTGGCGTTCTTGCAGTAAATGAGCAGTGCGACCAAGGCGCCATTGGCAAGTTGAGCTGTGTAAATCACACGGACGGCACCTCGCTTGCCTTTGCCGTCCAGGCTCCAGCGTACCTTGCGGCATCCGCCCGAACCGGGAATCACGGAGCCAGCGTCAGGTTCGTTAGCGAGATAGGACATAAATGCTCCGTGCTCTTCCTCGGTCCAGTAGTCGGGCCACTGCCTTGAGAATAGTGGTGCTTCAATGATCGTCAGCATACTGTATCCCTACGTCTTTGACGTAGATATTTTGCTTGGGCTGCCTGGGATCAAGAAGTGCGGGGTTGTATCGAGGGGTTGCTGACAAGCCGATTTGATCTGACATCTGCGGGGCTGCATGCGGCCCATCGCAGGCAGTACGCGCCGCTCTAACCCGGGATTCTGCAAAGTTCCGTTACAAACATGTAAACTTCGTAAATAAGATTTAAACTCATTTGAGAATCCCTATATTTACCATCCCTGTTGGCCGCCAAACCGTGTTTGCGGGGCCGGTGGGCGAGGGCTCCCGGTTTCCGACAGGGATGTGCCTTTTCGCTCATGAATCGCAGGAGATGTACCCATGCAGTGCAGAACTTCACCCAATAGCCTGGCCCTGGCGTTTGTCGCGCTGGCGTCACCGGCCCTGGTGGCCAGCGCGGCCCAGGCCGAAGAAAAGCGCACGGGTGAGGTGCTGGAAGTGCCGGTCGCCGACAACGCGCTGGTGATTCAGGACACCCTGGTCACCGCCGAGCGCGAAGCGCGCCAGGCCCTTGGCTCGTCGATCATCACCGCCGAAGACATCAAGCGCCACCCGCCGGCCAATGACCTGTCCGATATCATCCGCCGCGAGCCTGGGGTCAACCTGACCGGAAACAGCGCCAGCGGTGCGCGTGGCAACAACCGTCAGATCGACCTGCGCGGCATGGGCCCGGAAAACACTCTGATCCTTATCGATGGCAAGCCTTCCAGCGCCCGCAACGCCGTCCGCTATGGCTGGAACGGCGACCGCGATACCCGTGGTGAAACCAACTGGGTGCCGGCCGAAGCGGTCGAGCGTATCGAGATCCTGCGTGGCCCAGCGGCTGCACGCTACGGTTCCGGCGCCATGGGCGGGGTGGTCAACATCATCACCAAACGCCCGACGGATGAGCTCAAGGGCAGCGTCAGCCTGTACACCCAGCTGCCCGAAGACAGCGCCGAGGGCGCCAGCCGTCGCGCCAACTTCAACCTGGGCGGTGGCCTTACCGACAACCTTGGCTTCCGCCTGTATGGCGGCGTGGCCAAGACCGACGCCGACGACCTGGACATCAACGCCGGGCATGCCACCAGTGCACTGGTGGCTGGCCGCGAAGGGGTGCGCAACAAAGACGTCAACGGCCTGTTGAGCTGGCAGCTGAATGACGAACACCGCCTTGAGGCCAGCGCCGGCTATAGCCGCCAGGGCAACATCTTTGCCGGCGACACCATGAACAGCAACGGCGGTGGAGACGTCGAGTTCGTTTCCAGCCTGTACGGCCACGAAACCAACGTGATGCAGCGCAGCACCTACGACCTGACCCACCTGGGTGATTTCACCTGGGGGACCAGCAAGACCACGCTGGCCTACGAGTACGTGCGCAACTGGCGCCTCAACGAGGGCCTGGCCGGGCGTACCGAAGGCGCGCCAAGCGACGAGGGTGGGGCCATGTCGCGCCTGCGCAATACGCGCCTGAGCAGCGAAGTGAACCTGCCGTTCGCCATGGGCAGCACCGAGCATGTGCTGACCCTGGGCGGCGAGTACCTGTACGAAGCCCTCAACGACCAGGGGTCGTTGCGCCCGCAAAGCTCCGACCCTACCAACAATGGCGGGCTGGTCGGCTTCGATCGCAGCAGCTCGAAGATGACCGCACGCAGCTACGCGCTGTTTGTCGAAGACAACATCATTGTCGGCGACACCACCATTACCCCGGGCCTGCGTTTCGACCACCACGAAACCTTCGGCGACAACTTCAGCCCCAGCCTCAACCTGTCGCACAAGCTGACCGAAGCGCTGTCGGTAAAAGGCGGCATCGCACGTGCCTACAAGGTGCCGAACCTGTACCAATCCAACCCCAACTACCTGCTGTACAGCCGTGGCAACGGCTGCAGCGTGCAGCAGACCAACAACGGTGGCTGCTACCTGCAGGGCAACGCCGACCTCAAGCCCGAGATCAGCGTCAACAAGGAAATCGGCCTGCTGTACGACCGTGGTACCTGGCGCACCAGTGCCACCTACTTCCGTAACGATTACAAGAACAAGATCATCGGCGATACCGATGTGCTGTACACCATCGGCACCGGCAGCCGCGTGACCCAGTGGGACAACGCCGGCAAGGCGCGGGTGGAAGGTATCGAAGGCAACTTCTTCATCGAGCTGACGCCGACCCTGGACTGGAACACCAACCTGACCTGGATGCTCGACAACGACAACCGCGAGACCGGCGAGCCGCTGTCGGTGATCCCGGAGTACACCGTCAACACCACCCTCGACTGGCGCGCCACCGATCAGCTGTCGTTCCAGGTGGCAGGTACTTATTTCGGCAAGCAGAAATCGCCGACCTACAACTATCGCACCCAGCAAGACTACGACAAGAGCGCACAGGAGGATGTCGAGGCCTATGGCCTGGTGGACGTGAGCGCCGGGTACAAGTTCAACGCCAACTACGACGTGCGGGTGGGGGTTAACAACGTGTTCGACAAGCAGATTCTGCGCGGCGGTAATGCCAGCACTTCGGGGGCCAATACCTATAACCAGCCGGGCAGGGCGGTGTTTGCTGCGCTGAATATCAACTTCTGACAGCGGGGGGCGCTTTGCGGCCCTGTCGCGAGGCTCCACGCCAACAAAAAAGTTAAAAATCTTGCAAACAAAGAAACAAAGAGGTATAG
>NZ_JBDJLK010000133.1:0-10024 GCF_039673335.1 Pseudomonas sp. TWI929 | reverse complement strand
GGCTGGGTTGCTCAGGGTCACGGTGTAAGTGATCACGCCACCTTCGGTGACGCTTGGCGAAGCAGTCAGGGTCGCGGTGGTATTGTCGGTCGAGTCGTTGATCGTCGTCTGAGCCGGAGTCGGGCTCGGGGTCAGCTGTTCGAAGTTGCCGCCCGTGGCGCCTTCGATGGTGACGCTGACAGTCGAGCCGTTGTTGTAGACGTCATTCGCCGGGGTCTGGAAGTCGACACTGCCCTGGGTCTTGCCGGCTTCAACGGTAATGGTCTGACCGTTGGACAGGGTGATAGTCACCGGAGTCTGGGCCGGGTTGCTCAGGGTCACGGTGTAAGTGATCACGCCACCTTCGGTCACCGACGGGCTCGCCGTCAGGGTCGCGGTGGTGTTGTCCGCCGAGTCGTTGATCGTGGTCTGAGCCGGAGTCGGGCTCGGGGTCAGCTGTTCGAAGTTGCCACCCGTGGCGCCTTCGATGGTGACGCTGACAGTCGAGCCGTTGTTGTAGACGTCGTTCGCCGGGGTCTGGAAGTCAACGCTGCCCTGGGTCTTGCCCGCTTCAACGGTAATGGTCTGACCGTTGGACAGGGTGATAGTCACCGGAGTCTGAGCCGGGTTGCTCAGGGTCACGGTGTAGGTAATCACGCCACCTTCGGTCACCGACGGGCTCGCCGTCAGGGTCGCGGTGGTGGTGTCGACGGTATCGGTAACCTGGGTAACCGCCGGCGTTTGCGGCAAGGTCACCGTCAACCCGCCACCACCGGTGGCACCTGTAACGGTCGCCGAAATCTGGCCACCGTCGATATACGGAGTGTCGTTCGCCGGGACCACGACGTTGACGCTACCACTGGTCTGCCCGGCCGGAATGACAATCACGGCACCATTGGACAGGGTAATTACCAGGTTGGTGGTCGGCGCCTGGCCTACCGTGGCGGTATAAACGATTACGCCACCCGCTTCGCTGATGGAAGGGGTAGCGCCAAGAATCAGGTCGGTAGCGGCATTGGTATCCGTCGTCGGTGTGGTCACCAGGTTGTTGCCATTGGTGTCCAGCAAGCCAACTTCTTCGCTATCCAGCACGGCAGCAAAGCCCAACCCGTCAGTCGGGAAGCCAACAGTCGGGTCAACCCGGCCCGCAGTTTCTTCAAGCATCACAAAGCTGTGACCACCGCCAAGCGCGCCACCACCGCCCGCGGCCGACGGGCCGGCCGCAGTAGCCTCCAACTCGGTAGTCGGGTCGACACCAGCAGCAATCGCCTGCTGCAGCTCTTCCACCGACGGCGCGGCCTGTGCGGTCGCCTGGCTCAGGTCGGTGCTACTGTCAGGCGCATCGGCGCTCCACTGGCTGTCACGGCCCAGGTCGAGCAGGCGGCCATCGGCAAGTTCCAAAGTAACTGCGCCGCCCGGGCCAGTGAGCACTTCCTCACCAGCCAAAAGGCGGTCCCCTTCGATGAGTACACGCCGGATGCCCTCTGGGGATACCGCAATAACCTGGCCGACAATACTTTTGACGATGGCTACAACGCTGCTCATTGGACTCTCCGTGTGACCCTTTGGGTACTTCCCTGCCAGAGCGGCACTTGCAAGCC
Organism: Pseudomonas sp. TWI929; assembly: GCF_039673335.1. NCBI lineage: Bacteria > Pseudomonadati > Pseudomonadota > Gammaproteobacteria > Pseudomonadales > Pseudomonadaceae > Pseudomonas > Pseudomonas sp. TWI929. The sequence continues at coordinate 8,444 of NZ_JBDJLK010000133.1, read as the reverse complement.
ACTTCAGGCGGAACTATGTCGATGATCTCTTGACGTTTTTTGACGTCAATATTTCGTCTATAACTATTTGGAATTGCTTAACTGCCAAACTATTGACCTTATACAAGCCATCCTAAACAATCGGCAATGTAATGTCACATTGATATTTGAACCTTAGCCAACCGTTTGCTGAGGACAAATGTCGCACATCATCGAAAGCGTGTTTTTTATGTTTCTGCCACGCAATTAATGCTGCAAGACAACCGTTCATCGGGGGCTGTCAAACAATCAGGCGTCAATATTCAGGTCCCAATCGTGCCCCCGGATCGTGGCTAGGATACAAGCACAAACCTTGCCTGAAAGCAGGCAGACGACGGCCTGAAAACCAGGCAGAATCGGGCCTGTACGATATCTCATGGCGGCTGCAGCCTTCAGCGGTGCGTAACCACACCCTGCAACTTGCTGTAGATCAAAGAGATAGCAAAGCACTACGCAAATACTGCAAACCCGAGAAGCGGGGAAGCGCTACGGATTGCTGAGCCAGGCTTGGCCACGACCTGCCTCCTTATCGATGAATTTTGACTAATTAGTTACAGAGGGGCGTCAACAAGCCAGCGCCTGTTTCCTGACAATGCTGTATGCCCATACCTACTGCATCTGTGTCGCCAGCTGTACGGCAGTCTATGCTGCAAATTAGCTTCGGCCTGGACGCTGAGTGGATCAAAAATGAAACATCCAATGCCCAGCGTCGTCTGGTAAGAAGAAGACCGTAGAATTGTTTACTCCGTGTCGATTCAAGGCGACCATTGGCCAACTGCCCAGGCGTCGGGGTGCCGTAACCCTCGTCATCACTGCTTGGCAGCACCACTGAAAGCCAGGGCGAGCCGACCAAGCCTGAACGGCGGCACACCCACCCCACCCACCACAAGGATGAAGAGAGCGCCGCGTGGAATCCGAAGTCAGTCGAGTCCAACTCAGCCACGATCCACGCAGTCAGCATGACGATCCCTTGCTGGATAGTCTGTTGAGTCTGTGTGTCCTGCACCAGAAACCCGCCAGCCGAGTCATGCTGACCACCGGCCTGCCGCTACCCGCCCAGCGCCTGAGCCCCGAACTGCTGCCCCGCGCCGCAGCCAGGGCCGGCCTGCAGGGGCGGCTGCTGCAGCGCAAGCTGGAGCAGATCCCGAGCATCGCCATGCCAGCCATGCTGCTGCTCAAGGAGGGCCGAAGTGCCGTCCTGCTGGGCTGGGAGAATGAAGATACCGCGCGCCTGTTGCTCAGCGAGAGCGACGGCGGCGAAGTTCACGTCAGCCGCGAAGCACTGCAAAGCGACTACAGCGGGCGGGTGTTCTTTGCTCAGCCGCAGCACAAGTTCGACGTCAACCATGGCAACCTCATCCCGCGAGCGAAGTCGTGGTTCCGCGACACGCTGCTGCGCAGCAAGTGGCTGTACATTGATGCCATCGCCGCCAGCCTGGTGATCAACCTGATTGCCCTGGCCGCGCCACTGTTCGTGATGAACGTGTATGACCGGGTGGTGCCCAACCAGGCCACCTCGACGCTATGGGTGCTGGCCATAGGTATCGCCGGCGCGTACATCTTCGACCTGATCCTCAAGGGCCTGCGCGGCCTGTGCCTGGACCTGGCCGGGAAAAAGACCGACCTGATCATCTCGGCGACGCTGTTCGAACGTATCGTCGGCATGTCGATGAAGTACCGGCCGGCACGGGTTGGCAGCTTTGCCCAGAACATTCACGAGTTCCAGGGGCTGCGCGACTTCCTCGCCTCGCTGACCCTGACCAGCCTGATCGACCTACCCTTCACCATCCTGATCCTGATCGTCATCGCCATCATTGGCGGGCATCTGGTGTGGATCCCGATCATTGCCTTCCCGCTGGCCCTGAGCATCGGTTACGCCCTGCAACGGCCGCTGATGGCGACCATGGAGCGGACCATGGCCCTGGCTTCGGAGCGCCAGTCCAGCCTGATCGAAACCCTGGCCGGCCTGGATGCGGTGAAGGTCAACAACGCCGAAAGTGAACGCCAGTACATGTGGGAGCAGACCCTCGGCACCCTCAGCCGCCTGGAACTGCGGGTAAAGGTACTGTCGAGCCTGGCGATGAACATCACCCTGCTGATCCAGCAACTGGCAGGCGTGGCGATGATCTGCGTCGGCGTGTACCTGATCATCGATGGCAACCTGAGCATGGGCGGCCTGGTGGCCTGCTACATGCTCAGCGGCCGTGCCCTCGGCCCGCTGGGCCAGCTCAACGGCCTGCTTGCCCGCTACCAGCAGGCCAAGGTGACCATGGTCTCCACCGACCACATGATGGAGCTGCCGCAAGAGCGCAACTTTGAAGAACGCCCACTGAGCCGCAAGGTGCTGCAGGGCAGTGTCGAGTTCCGCGGGGTCGATTTCACCTACCCGAACCAGCAGAACCTGGCCCTGAAGAATATCAACCTGACCATCCGCCCCGGCGAAAAGGTCGGCATCATCGGCCGCAGCGGCTCGGGCAAGAGTTCGCTGGCCAAGCTCATCGTCGGCCTGTACGAAGCCGATGGCGGCTCGCTGCTGGTCGATGGCGTGGACATTCGCCAGATCGACGTCAGCGAACTGCGCCACAACATCGGCTACGTCCCGCAGGACATCCAGCTGCTGGCCGGCACCTTGCGTGACAACCTGGTCAGCGGCGCCCGCTACATCGAGGACGAACTGATCCTGCAGGCCGCCGAACTGGCGGGCGTGCACGAGTTCGCCCGGCTGCACCCGGACGGCTACGAGCTGCAAGTGGGTGAACGGGGGCAGAACCTGTCCGGCGGCCAGCGGCAGAACGTCGCCCTGGGCCGTGCGTTGCTGCTCAACCCGCAGATCCTGCTGCTGGACGAGCCGACCAGCGCCATGGACAACACCGGCGAAGAGCGCCTCAAGCAGCGCCTGCAAGCGGTGGTAGAAGGCAAGACGGTGCTGCTCGTCACCCACCGTGCCTCGCTGCTGTCGCTGGTGGACCGGCTGATCGTGATCGATCGCGGGCAGATTGTTGCCGACGGCCCGAAAGCCGCGGTCATGGATGCGCTGAAGAAGGGGCAGATCAGTGTTGCATAAGCTGGATATTGGGCAATTCAAGGACGGCCTGCGGCGCTACTTCAAAGGCAGCGACTCGCTTGGCGGCCAGCCGCTGCCTGAAGTAAACAAGGCGCTGATCGAAGACGCGCCGCGGGTTGTGCGGTTGACTATCTGGGGCGTGATCCTGTTCTTCGTGTTCTTGATCGTGTGGGCCAGCGTCGCCCCCATCGACGAAGTCACGCGGGGCGAAGGCAAGGCCATTCCGTCTTCCAAGGTGCAGAAGATCCAGAACCTTGAGGGCGGCATCGTCGCCGAGATCTTCGCCAAGGAAGGGGAGATTGTAGAAGTGGGCCAGCCATTGCTGCGCCTGGATGAAACCCGCTTCGCCTCCAACGTGGGTGAAACCGAGGCCGACCGCCTGGCCATGGCCCTGCGGGTCGAGCGCCTGAGTGCCGAGGTCCAGGACAGCCCGCTGAAGATCGACGAAGAGCTGCGCAAAGCGGCGCCAAGCCAGGCAGCCAGCGAAGAGTCGCTGTACCAGAGCCGGCGCCAGCAGCTGCAGGACGAGATTGGCGGCTTGCAACAGCAGTTGGTACAGCGCCAGCAGGAGCTGCGCGAATACAGCTCCAAACGCTCCCAGTACGCCAATAGCCTGGAACTGTTGCGCAAAGAAATCAACATGTCCGAGCCACTGGTAGCTACCGGTGCAATCTCCCAGGTCGAGGTACTGCGCCTGCGCCGTGCCGAAGTGGAGAACCGCGGCCAGCTGGATTCCACCGCATTGGCCATCCCACGGGCCGAGGCGGCCGTGCGCGAGGTACAGAGCAAGATCGAAGAAACCCGTGGCAAGTTCCGCAGTGAAGCGCTAACCCAGCTGAACGAGGCGCGCACCGAGCTGAACAAGGCCACCGCCACCAGCAAGGCGCTGGACGACCGGGTGCACCGCACCATGGTCACCTCGCCAGTACGCGGTATCGTCAAGCAGCTGCTGGTTAACACCATTGGCGGGGTAATCCAGCCAGGCAGCGATATCATCGAAATCGTGCCACTGGACGACACACTGGTCATCGAAGCGAAGATCCTGCCCAAGGACATCGCCTTCCTGCACCCTGGCCAGGAAGCAACGGTCAAGTTCACCGCCTATGACTACACCATTTACGGTGGGCTCAAGGCCAAGCTGGAGCAGATCGGCGCCGACACCATCACCGATGAAGACAAGAAGACCACGTACTACCTGATCAAGCTGCGCACCGACCGCAGTCACCTGGGCACTGACGAGAAGCCACTGCTGATCATTCCGGGTATGGTGGCGACGGTGGATATCATGACTGGCAAGAAAACCATCATGAGCTACCTGCTCAAGCCGATCATGAAGGCGCGTTCGGAAGCGCTGCGCGAGCGTTGATGATTCTGGCCACATGCTTCATGTGGCCCCGCTGGCCCTATCGCCGGCAAGCCCGCTCACACAGGGACTGCACATGGCTAGAGGACGATGCGGATGGTGTGGGAGCTGGCTTGCCGGCGATAGGGCCGGAACTGCCAGCCCAAGCACTCAGCGCCAGGGCGCAGGTTCGCCGACCAGTTGCCCCTGAATCCCGCCTACCCCCATCTCCTGCAACACCAGCCGCTCCCCTTCAGTCTCGACCCGCTCGGCAATCAGCGGCAAATCAATGCTGTGTGCCGCACGCTGGATCGCCTCGATGAACAGCCGCTTGTGCTGCTCATGGTCGATGTTGCGGATGTAGCTGCCGTCAATCTTGAGGTACGCCAGGCCCAGATGCGCCAGGTTGCCGATCATGCTGAAGCGCCCGCCAAAGCGCTGCAGCGCCAGGCCGAAACCAAGCCCGTGCAGGCGCCGGGTCAGGTGCTCCAGGGCAGACTGCTCGGGCAGTTGCTCTTCGCCAATCTCAAGCACCAGACGCGGGCCCAAGGCCGCGTTCTGGCCCAGCAACTCGAAGACCCGCTGCAGCGCCTTGGCGTCGGCCAAGGTGGCGGCGGACAAGTTCAGCGCCAACACCTGGTCATGCCCACGCAGGTGCGCCAGCACCTTCTCCAGCACCAGCACGTCCAACCGAGGCATCCAGCCGAAGCGCTCCAGCCACGGCAGGAAGCGGCCCGCCGGCAATGCCTCGCCCTGGCCATCCTGCAAGCGCGAAATCACCTTGTGGTGCAGTACCCGTTGCTCAGTACCGCAATCCACCACAGGCTGGAAGAACAGCTCGAAACGGCCGTTCTTGAACGCCTGGTCGAGCCGCTCGTGCCAGGCATGCTGGCTGTCCGCCGCAACGGCAGCCACGCCTTGTTCAAGGCACACCCAGCCCGGCGCCGGTTGGTTCTCGGCACGGGCCAGGGCTTCATCAGCGAGCTTTAGCAGCGCTTGGGGCGCATCACCGGGGCTGTAAGGCGCGAGGCCGATGCAGGCCACCGGGTCGATGTCACTGGCGCCGGTTTCATGCAGGCTCTGCAGGGTCGCCTCCAGGGCCTGGGCGAGCTGTACCGCTTCCTCATGCACCATGCCCGGTGCCAGCACGGCGAACTCGCCACCACGGCTACGGGAAATCAAGTCGTTGGTTTCCGGGTAGCTGGCACAAGTGCGGCGCAACTGCTCACCCACAGCCTGCAGCAGCTGGTCGGTACGCTGGCCGCCAAGGCGGGCGTTCAACCCCGCCAGCCCCTGAACCCTCAGCAGCAGCAGGTAGCCGGCGCGGGCTTCTTCCAGGTTGCTCACCCGGGCGTTCAGCTGCATTTCGAAGTAACGGCGATTGGACAGCCCGGTCAGGCTGTCCTGATAGGATTCGGCGCGCAGCCGCTCACTGCGTTCGGCCTGTTCGGTGAACAGCGCCTTGAGCTTCTCGACCATCTGGTTCATCGCCTGCACCACACGGCGCAACTCCGGTGTACGCGGCAGTTCTGGCAGGCTGAGGAACTCGCGGCGGGCAATGGCGTGGGATTGCTCGACCATGTAGTCCAGCGGCCGCAACTGGCGGCGCAACAGCAAGGCGCCGAGCATGGCACTGGCCGCCCCACACAGCAGCAACCAGCCCAGGCTGCCCAGGGCGCTCTGCCAGAGCTTGGCAATGGCGAACATCGGGTGGCTGATCACTTCAACGCGCGCAGCCTGCTGCCAGCCGCGGCTGACGATGGCATCGCCGCCAGCGGCCTCCAGGCCGATCAGGCGCACGAACCAGCGCGGCACCCCGCCAGGGTCCGGCTCGGCGTGGCGCTCCACCAATACGGCGTTGGAACCCAGGTCGACGACCTTGATGCTGGCGTAGTAGCCACTGTCAAAGATCGAGCTGACCATCAGCTCGACCATCGCCGGGTCGTCGATATTCGGCGTTAGCGACAGCGCCAGCGCGGTTGCCGCATCCTGCGCGTGAGAGCGTAGTTGGTTGACATACTGGCTGCGCGAGCTTTCCAGGCTGACCATGAAACTGCCACTGAAGGCGACCACCAGGAACAGGCAAATGGCCAACAGCAATTGTTTGAACAGTGACATCTGTGCTCCTTCAGTAAACCGGCTCGGCCGGGAACCCTTCGGCCTGCATTTTTTTCAGCAAGTCCTGCCAGCGTGACAGCCGCTTGGTATCGCCGACCTTCTTGTTGCCTGCGGCGCCCGTCAGCCACAACCCCTCGCCATTGAAGGCGTATACCGGCAGCAGGTCGGTACGCTGGCTTGCCGGCTTGATGGCATCCATCAGGCTGTCGAGCACCAATGGCTGGGCCTGTGGGCTTGAATAATAGGTCAGCACCATGTGTGCTCGGTTCTGCCGCAACGCCTTGACGTAAGTGATGCGCAGTTTTTCGCTGGGGACGCCCATGCGCCGCAGGCTGAAATACTTGGCGATGGCGTAGTCCTCACAGTCCCCAGCACCTTTGATCAGTGCCTGAACCGGCGTGGCCCAGTAATCGACCTCATGCCACAGGTCGATGTCTTCGACATAGCGCAGCTGCTGGTTGAAGAAGCGGTTGACCACCTGCAATCGCTCAAGCTCGCTACCCTGCCTCTGCGTGGCCATCAGGTTCTGCCAGGCATCGATGCGGCCCTGCCCGGTACCCAGCGGGCCATACAGTGCCTGCGAATTGCGGCTGATCTGGGAAAAGTCCCAATCCGCGTGCAAGCCGCCCAGCAGCAGACTGCCCAGCAGCGCGGCAAAGCCGACACGTCGCACAACGGTTTTGAGCAGCCAGGATATCGCCACTGCGAAGCCCTGTTCAGACCAGTCGAAAGCAGCGATGGTGGGGCTTGCCAAGGCAAAAGACAATGGCATCCTGCAATCATGCACCCGCTGGTCAGCCGGCCTACACTTTATAGTTATATCCTTCTATAGGCTGCTTCCTTTGGCAGCCGACTTCATCCACCATAGCCGCGCTTTTTGGGGCTCCCGATCAACCGAAGGTTATGGTTTGACACCCCGAAGGCTGTTATTAGTTTCATTGGAACCAACTTTAGTCATCGTTGAGGCAGACTGCGCGTGGCCGAGAAAATCAAATTGAGCAATGTGCTGGCCAGCGAACAGTTGTTGCCGCACCAGGCCCGTGCCGTGATCGAAGAACGCTTGCGCAGTGCCATTCTTGATGGCCGCTTGCCCCCTGGTACTGCCGTACGACAACAAGAGCTCGCCACCCTGTTCGGCGTCAGCCGCATGCCCGTGCGCGAAGCCCTGCGTCAGCTCGAAGCGCAATCGCTGCTTAAAGTGGAGATGCACAAAGGTGCGGTGGTTGCGCCGTTGATCGGCGAGGATGCGGTGGACACCTATGCCCTGCGCGTATTGCTCGAAACCGAAGCCCTGCGCCAGTCCATCCCATTGCTCGATGCCAGCGACATTGCCAGCGCCCGTGGGTACATCCAACAACTGGAGAACGAAACCCACCATGCCGAAATCGGCCGCCTGAACCGCCTGTTCCACATGGCGTTGTACAGCAAGGCGCCAAACAAGAAGTTGCTGCGGCTGATCGAGAACGAACTGAACGAGGAAGAACGCTTCCTGCGCTTCCATCTTTCGTCCATGGGCCTGGGCAAGCTCACCCAGGACGATCACAACGCATTGGTGAACGCCGCCAGCGACAAGCTGGTGGAAGAGGCGGTAGCAGTGCTGGAAAAGCACCTGAATACCGCAGCGCGGGTAATCCGCAAGTACCTGGATACGCAGCTGGGGCGCTAAACCGTTACTGGTTTTATACGCGACGCAACCAGACAGGTTGCAAATGACTAGGCCAGCATCAACGACTATTAATGGCTCGGAAAAGACAAAGCCCCTGTCTGCATCGCAGACAGGGGCTTTGGGTTTGAATCTTGACGATGACCTACTCTCACATGGGGAAACCCCACACTACCATCGGCGATGCATCGTTTCACTGCTGAGTTCGGGATGGGATCAGGTGGTTCCAATGCTCTATG
>NZ_JBDJLK010000132.1:0-10217 GCF_039673335.1 Pseudomonas sp. TWI929 | reverse complement strand
GAAGAAGACACCGCGGTGGATGGCACGGGCTTCGCCCGTGTTCGCGGGCAAGCCCGCTCCCACAGGGATCGCGCCAGCTTTTAGAAATTGAGCAAGACAGTTGCTCCCACACTGTCCGCGTGAATACAAAAAATGAGATCTACGCGGTCATTGTGGGAGCGGCCTTGTGTCGCGATGGGCCGCAAAGCGGCCCCCAACTAATTGAGTTCATTTGTCCCAGGTCTCAGGGCAACCCGTGCATCCCTCCATATTGGCCTCCTGAAAATTCCCGTAATGCTGCCGCGCCCCGCGTAGATCGGCGCGGGCCAGGTTGCTCTGGCCGAACTTGGCCTCCTGCAGGTTGGCATCGCCCAGGTTGGCCCCTTGCAGGTCGGCCTTGCTCAGCCAGGCCATTTCCAGATCCGCCGCCTGCAGGTTGGTCTGCTGCAGCTTGGCCCCGGACAGCCGGGCGAACTGCAGGTAGGCCGCGCTGAGGTCGGCTTTTTCGAACTGCGCCCCCTGGGCGAACAAGCCCCAGCCCTGAATGGCCACCAGCCGGCTATTGCTCAGGTCGGCCAGGCGCAGGTTGCTTTGCTGCAGGCTGGCGCGGGTCAGGTTGGCACCTTGCAGGCGGGCTTTTTCCAGGTTGGCCAGGTCCAGCTGGGCGTGGCGCAGGTCGGCATCGCGCAGGTCGGCACCGGCCAGGTTCATCTTGCGCAGGTCCTGGTTGGCCAGGTTGGCGCCACGCAGGTTGGCACCCGGGCACTGGCTGGCTTCGGCAATGATGCAGCCGTTGATGGTCAGGGGCGCATCGTTGCCATCGTCGTCAGTAGTTGCCGCCAGGGCAGGAGAGAGTACCAACAGCAGGGCAAAGGGCAGGTAGTTCATGGCGAAAGGCTCTCGTTGGAGTAGGGAGGCAGGTGCTATGGGGCTGCAACGCAGCCCCAAGTGACGCCTTACCTCAGGCATTCACCGCTGTGCGGTCTTGTTGTCCCAGCTCGGGATCTTGAACACCCAGAACGAGCCACCCTGGGCCACCGGCTTGGTCAGCTCGGCCATGTCGCCGCCCCACAGCGGCACCGCGCCGCCGTAGCCGACGGTCACGCCGATGTACTGCTCGCCGTCCTGTTCCCAGGTAATGGGTGGCGAGACGATGCCGCTACCGGTCTGGAACTTCCACAGTTCCTTGCCTGTCTTGGCGTCGAAGGCCTTGAAAAAGCCATCGCCGGTGCCGGTGAACACCAGGTTGCCCTTGGTTGCCAGCACGCCGGCCCACAACGGCAGGTGCTCCTTGTGTTCCCACACCAGCTTGCCGGTGGTCGGGTCCATGGCGCGCAGGGTGCCGACATGGTCGTCGTACATGCGCTTGATGCGGAAGCCCATGCCCAGGTAGGCCGAGCCCTTCTTGTAGTTCACTTCCTCGGTCCAGTACTCCTCCTTCCACTGGTTGCCGGGGATGTAGAACAGGCCGGTGTCCTGGCTGTAGGCCATGGGGTTCCAGTTCTTGCCACCGAGGAACGGCGGCGAAACCTCAACCGGCTTGCCCTTGGTTTCACCCGGCAGCGGCTTGGCCGGGCGCTGGCCGGGGTTTTCCACCGGGCGCCCGGTCTTCAGGTCGATATGGCTGGCCCAGGTGATGTTGTCGACGAAGGGGAAGGCGTTCTGCAGCTTGCCGTTGTTGCGGTCGACCACGTAGAAGAAGCCGTTGCGGTCGGCGTGGCCGGTGGCCTTGACCACTTTGCCGTCCTTGTCCTTGTAGTCGAACAGCACCAGTTCGTTGTTGCCGGAGAAATCCCAGGCATCGTTGGGGGTGTGCTGGTAGAACCATTTGACCTCGCCGGTGCTCGGGTCGACGCCGACCTGGCCGGAGGTGTACAGGCTGTCGAAGTCATGCGGGTTGCCGTCTTTCGAGGTGCGCGCCCAGGTGTTCCACGGGCCGGGGTTGCCGGCGCCGACAATGATGGTGTTGGTCTCGGGGTCGAAGCTGGCGCTTTGCCAAGGGGCACCACCGCCATGGCTCCAGGCTTCGACCTTGCCGGTTTCGGTGGTCGGGTCGTCCGGCCAGGACGGTGCCTTGACGTCGCCGGTCGGGGTGCTGTCCTTGCCGTTCAGGCGGCCCATGTGGCCCTCGACGAAGGGCCGCATCCATACCTCTTCGCCGGTGTCCGGGTCACGCGCGAACAACTGGCCGACCACGCCGAATTCATCACCGGAGCTGCCGTGGATCAGCAATACCTTGCCGCTGGTCTTGTCCTTGATCAGCACTGGCGCGCCGGTCATGGTGTAGCCGGCGCTGTGGTCGCCGAACTTCTTGTTCCACACCACCTTGCCGGTGTGCTTGTCGAGGGCGATGACCCGCGCGTCGAGGGTGCCGAAATAGATCTTGTCGCCGTAGATTGCCGCGCCACGGTTGACCACGTCACAGCACGGGCGAATGTTGTCGGGCAGGCGGTGGTTGTAGGTCCACAGGCGCTTGCCGGTCTTGGCATCGAGGGCGAATACCCGCGAGTACGAGCCGGTGACGTAGACCACGCCATCGCTGACGATGGCCTGCGATTCCTGGCCGCGCTGCTTCTCGTCGCCGAACGAGTAGGACCAGGCCGGGGTCAGCTTGAACACGTTCTGGGCATTCACCTGGGCCAGCGGGCTCCAGCGCTGGGCGTTGGTGCCCATGCCGTATTGCAGCACGTCGTTGGTGGTGAGGTGGTCGTTGGCGATGTCTTCCCAGGTGACGTTCTTGCCGGCAGGTGCCGCAGGCGTGGTGGCCGCTGTTGCCACGCTGCCCAGGGCCAGGCTACCGGCCATCAGCAGCACGCGCACGCTCAGGGCCAGAGGGGAAAGGGCGGGTAGCGATCTTATTGTCATGGTTGCAGTTCCCAGTGGAGGTTTTGGCCTGCACAGGGTGGGGCGCGGCGGCAGTTGCGGGATACGGAAAAAGTCCCGCCCTTGCCGGGAAGAGTTCCCGGCAGGCACCTCATTTGGCCCTTCGCCACAAGCCCTACTACCAAGGGAGTACGGCCCGGCCACCAAAGCAGCATTCGGCCGCCTGCGGGGTGTTTTTAAGATGGCGGCACGGCCTCTGTGGTTGAGGCTTTGCGTGCAATGGTGAGGGCATAACAATGACAACAAAACGCAATGTGTTGCTTGCTGCAGGTGTGCTGGCCGGGGCTGTGTTGACCGGTACGGCTTGGGCCCATGGCAACGTGGTCCCGCAGGCGGTGGAGACCAAGGGCCTGACCCCGATCAAGGACGCTGGCGTGAGCCTGGACGGTGACGGCTGGGCGGCGGTCAACCCTTACCGCAGTTCGCCTGAACACGACAAGGCGGTGGAAATCGGCGCCTCGGCCTACAACCAGAACTGCGCGGCCTGCCATGGCCTGGAAGCCAAGTCTGGTGGCATTGCCCCCGACCTGCGCATGCTCGATGCCGGCGACGCCGGCGATGAATGGTTCGTCGAGCGCGTGCGCCATGGCGCGGTTCGCGACGGCCGCGTGTACATGCCGAAGATGGCCGACTACCTGAGCCAGGAAGCCTTGTGGGCGGTGCGCACGTACCTGGACAGCGTGCACGTCGAGGAATGACGGCCATGCGCCTGATGGCGGTACTGTTCAGTAGCCTGCTGCTGTGGTGCGCGGCAGCCCAGGCGCAGGTGCGCAACTACGACGCGATCATCGCCGCCGGTGAGTTGAAGGTGGCTGTGTACAAGGATTTTGCGCCCTACAGTTTCCAGGACCATGGCCAGCCGCGTGGTGTTGATGTGGAACTGGCGCAGGCGCTGGCCGAGGCCATGGGCGTGCGCCTGCAACTGGTCTGGGCGCCGCCCGGGGAAAAGCTCGACGACGACCTGCGCGACTACATCTGGCGCGGCAGCCCGCTGCGCCACCAGCAGTTGGCCGACCTGATGATGCGGGTGCCGTACGACCACGAATACGCACAGAAGCGCAACGAACTGGGTGAGCTGGAAAACGCCCAGGTGGTGATGTTCGGCCCCTATCAGGAAGAGCGCTGGCAAGTGGCCTATGACCGCCGTCGGCTGGCCTCGGTGGCCAGTGTCGCGGTGTTCCAGCAGCACCCGATCGGCGTCGAGGTGGACAGCGTGCCGTCGTTCTACCTGACCTCGGTGTTCAACGGCATGCTCAGCGCCAGGACCCACCATTACCCCAGCGTGCAGCAGGCGTTCGCGGCCATGCAGGCTGGCCAGGTGGACGCGGTGATGGCGATGTGTGGCGAAGTTGACTGGCAGCTGCAGCAGGCCGCCGACCCGCAACTGGCGTTGGCGGAGAACGCCTACCCGAACTTGGGCAAGCAAGCCTGGGAGATCGGCATGGCGGTGCATGAAAGCAACCGGCAGCTGGCCTATGCGGTGGAGGAGGTGCTTGAGGGGCTGATTCGTGATGGGCGGCTGAAGGCGATTTATGCCAATTACGGCCTGCGCTACGTAGTGCCAGAGATGTATCAATAAAAAGTTGCCCAGGCATGTGGGTTTGCAAAGGCAACAGAACCCCTGTGGCGGCTTTAGCCGCGAAGCAAGCGACGCGGTGGATGGCACCGGCTTTGCCGGTGTTCGCGGCTGAAGCCGCTCCCACAGGGGGGCGGCAAGCCTGAAAACCATTTGTTGATCCATGGGAGCGGATCATGAGCCTGAGAGCAACTTTCCTGCTGGCCTGCTGGCTACCTTGGGCCGCCCAGGCCCTGGCCAGCGAGCCGAGTGCCAATAAGGACCCGGTACCGTCGGTAATGTGGGACTTCTACCACAAGCAGTTGCTGGGCCAGGCCGCTTTCGTCTTCGATGACCGGGTAAAGCTGCTGGCGCCGCCGTTTGCCGAGGATGCGCGCCAGGTGCCGCTGGAGATCGACGCCCGGGCGTTCACCGGCGAGGTGGTGCGGATGATCGCCTGGGCCGAACTCAACCCGCTGCCGCGCATTGTCGACTTCCAGCCCGGCGAGCGGGTGCTGCCCTGGTTGTCGATCCGCATCCGTATCGAACAGGCCACCCCGCTGCGTGCCGCCGTGCTCACCCGCGATGGCCTGTGGCATGTTGGCTCGACCCTGATCGATGCCGCTGGCGGCGGCTGTACCGCGCCCAGTGTGGTACGTACCCAGCCCGGCTGGGAAGAACACCTCGGCGAGGTGCTGGGCGGGCGTTACCCGCGTGGCGACAGCAGCCGCTTGCGCCTGCAGGTGGCCCACCCGATGGACAACGGCCTGGTCAGCGGCATACCCGAATTCTTCCTCAACCATGCCGAGTTGCAAGGCGCCGACGGCCAGCGCCTGGCCAGCCTTGAGCTGTACCCGGCGGTCAGCGAAAACCCCAACCTGGGCTTTGATATCCAGGGCGCCGGGCCGACCCGGCTGCTGTTGCAGGACAACAGCGGCAACCAGTTCGAGGCGGCGGTGCCCTGAGCACCTTGCCTGAATTTCCCTGACCCGAGGCGCCCGTCATGCGTTGGATCCTGCTGTTGCTGCTGTGCCTGGGGCTGCCGGCCCAGGCTGACCTGGACTACCGGCTCACGCCCCGGCAGATCGCTGCGGGCACATGGCTGCTGGAAGGCAGCACCGACAATTTCGCCAAGGCCAATGGCGGCAATGTGGTCAACACCGCGTTCATCGTTACCGACAGCGGTGTGGTGGTGATCGACAGCGGGCCGTCGAAACGTTACGGCGAAGCGCTGCGCCAGGCCATTGCTGCCACCACCGACAAGCCGGTGATCGAAGTGCTGTTGACCCATCATCACCCCGACCATGTGCTGGGCAACCAGGCTTTTGCCGATGTGCCGATCGGGGCCTTGGCTGGCACTACAGAATTGCTGCGTCAGCAAGGCGATGCCATGGCCGAAAACATGTACCGCCTGGTTGGCGACTGGATGCGCGGTACCGAGGTGGTACTGCCGACCCGGGTAGTGGAGCCAGGCGTGCATGAGGTAGGCGGGCACCGGCTGCGTTTGCTGGGGCTGAGCGGGCATACCGGCGCCGACCTGGCGATACTCGATGAAAAGACCGGCGTGCTGTTTGCGGGTGACCTGGTGTTCTACGAGCGAGCGCTGACTACGCCCAACAGCCCGGGGTTGGAGGTTTGGCTCAAGGACCTCGACGCCTTGCAGGCGCTGCCCTGGAAGCAGCTTGTGCCCGGGCACGGCCCGGTGGCCAGCGATGCGCAGCCGTTTGTGCAGATGCGCGATTACCTGGGCTGGCTGGATGGCCTGATGCGTGATGGTGCCGCGCGTGGCGATGACATGGCCGAGATTATCCGAAGCCCGATCCCCGAGCGGTTTGCCGGGATCAGCCTGACCCGTTATGAGCTGATTCGCAGTGTCAGCCACCTGTATCCCCGTTATGAGCGCCAACAATTCCAGCGCGTCGATACCAACCCCTGACGCGATCCCCTGTGGTGTGGGAGCGGCCTTGTGTCGCGAAAGGGCTGCAAAGCAGCCCCAGAATTTGTGCCCATAGCTGAAATCGCCGGGGCTGCTGCGCAGCCCTTTCGCGACACAAGGCCGCTCCTACAGAGGAAAGACCGCGCAAGCTTTTGGGGCTTGTACCAAGGAACTAGAAAACTCCACATTCCTGGCAATTGTTGGCGAACAGGCCCCGACCAAGAATTCTCGGCACACCGGGAAATTTTCCCGGGCACAACAAAAAAACCAAAGGTAGCCGTCATGACCCGATCCCCACGCCGTCCCGTGTTCGCCGTGAGCCTGGTGCTCAGCGCCATGCTGCTTGCCGGCGCAGCCCACGCCGCTGTCAGCAATGAAGAAATCCTCCAGGACCCGAAGAACCCGCAGCAGATCGTGACCAATGGCCTGGGCGTGCAGGGTCAGCGCTACAGCCCGCTGGACCTGCTCAATGCCAACAACGTCAAAGAGCTGCGGCCGGTCTGGGCGTTCTCCTTCGGCGGTGAGAAGCAGCGCGGCCAGCAGGCACAGCCGCTGATCAAGGACGGGGTGATGTACCTGACCGGCTCCTACTCGCGGGTGTTCGCCGTCGACGCCCGCACCGGCAAGAAGCTGTGGCAATACGATGCACGCTTGCCGGATGACATCCGCCCATGCTGCGACGTGATCAACCGCGGCGTGGCGCTATACGGTGACCTGGTGTTCTTCGGCACCCTCGATGCCAAGCTGGTGGCGCTGAACAAGGACACCGGCAAGGTGGTATGGAGCAAGAAGGTGGCCGACCACAAGGAAGGCTACTCCATCAGTGCCGCGCCGATGATCGTCAACGGCAAGCTGATCACCGGCGTTGCCGGCGGCGAGTTTGGCGTGGTGGGCAAGATCCAGGCCTACAACCCGGAGAACGGCGAGCTGCTGTGGATGCGCCCCACCGTGGAAGGGCACATGGGTTACGTGTACAAGGACGGCAAGGCGATCGAGAACGGCATATCCGGCGGCGAGGCCGGCAAGACCTGGCCCGGCGACCTGTGGAAGACCGGTGGCGCGGCGCCTTGGCTGGGCGGTTACTACGACCCGGAAACCAACCTGATCCTGTTCGGCACCGGCAACCCCGCGCCGTGGAACTCGCACCTGCGCCCCGGCGACAACCTGTATTCCTCGTCGCGCCTGGCCCTTAACCCGGACGACGGCACCATCAAGTGGCACTTCCAGAGCACGCCGCATGACGGTTGGGACTTCGACGGCGTCAACGAGCTGATCTCGTTCAACTACAAGGACGGCGGCAAGGAGGTCAAGGCAGCCGCCACGGCCGACCGTAACGGCTTCTTCTACGTGCTGGACCGCACCAACGGCAAGTTCATCCGTGGCTTCCCCTTTGTCGACAAGATCACCTGGGCCACCGGCCTGGACAAGGACGGCCGGCCAATCTACAACGAAGCCAGCCGGCCGGGGGCGCCGGGTAGCGAGGCCAAAGGCAGTTCGGTGTTCGTTGCCCCGGCCTTCCTCGGTGCCAAGAACTGGATGCCGATGGCCTACAACAAGGACACCGGGCTGTTCTACGTGCCGTCCAACGAGTGGGGCATGGACATCTGGAACGAAGGCATCGCCTACAAGAAGGGCGCGGCGTTCCTCGGTGCCGGCTTCACCATCAAGCCACTCAACGAAGACTACATCGGTGTGCTGCGCGCCATCGACCCGGTCAGTGGCAAGGAAGTGTGGCGCCACAAGAACTACGCGCCACTGTGGGGCGGGGTGCTGACCACCAAGGGCAACCTGGTGTTCACCGGCACCCCGGAAGGCTTCCTGCAGGCGTTCAACGCCAAGACCGGCGACAAGGTCTGGGAATTCCAGACTGGCTCCGGCGTGCTCGGCTCGCCGGTAACCTGGGAAATGGACGGCGAGCAGTACGTTTCGGTGGTCTCCGGCTGGGGCGGCGCGGTACCGCTGTGGGGTGGTGAAGTGGCGAAACGGGTCAAGGACTTCAACCAGGGCGGCATGCTCTGGACCTTCAAGCTGCCCAAGCAACTGCAGCAAACGGCAAGTGCCAAGCCGTAACGCTCAAGCCCAGGTGCTTGCTACCACTGGCCTGGCGGCAAGCGGCCCTAATACCAAATGACGAGAGCCCCGCTGCCAACGATGCATTCGCCCGGCAGGCGGGGCTTTTTACCATCGGTCCATCGCCTGTCGTGGGACAGGCTTCGACCCGCAGAGGCTCAGCATGATCTACGCACAACCCGGAACCCCAGGCGCCATCGTGTCCTTCAAGCCACGCTACGGCAATTTCATCAACGGCGAGTTCGTAGCGCCGTTGGCTGGCCAGTACTTCACCAACAGCTCGCCAGTCAATGGCCAGCCGATAGCCGAATTCCCGCGCTCCACTGCCCAGGATATCGAGCGGGCGCTGGACGCTGCGCATGCCGCCGCCGAAGCCTGGGGCAAGACCTCGGTGCAGGACCGCGCCCTGATGCTGCTGAAGATCGCCGACCGCATCGAGCAGAACCTGGAAGTGCTCGCCGTCACCGAAAGCTGGGACAACGGCAAGGCTGTACGCGAAACCTTGAATGCCGACGTGCCGCTGGCAGCGGACCACTTCCGTTACTTTGCCGGCTGCATTCGCGCCCAGGAGGGCGGGGCCGCCGAGATCAACGAAGGCACCGTGGCTTACCACATCCACGAGCCGCTGGGTGTAGTGGGGCAGATCATCCCGTGGAACTTCCCGCTGCTGATGGCCGCCTGGAAACTCGCCCCGGCACTGGCGGCCGGCAACTGCGTAGTGCTCAAGCCTGCTGAGCAGACGCCACTGTCGATCACCATTTTTGCCGAGCTGATTGCCGACCTGCTGCCCGCAGGCGTATTGAACATCGTCCAAGGGTTTGGCCGCGAAGCCGGCGAGGCCCTGGCCACCAGCAAGCGTATCGCCAAGATCGCCTTCACCGGCTCCACCCCGGTGGGCTCGCATATCATGAAATGCGCGGCCGAGAACATTATCCCGTCTACCGTGGAGCTGGGCGGCAAATCGCCGAACATCTTCTTCGAAGACATCATGCAGGCCGAGCCCGCGTTCATCGAAAAGGCCGCCGAAGGCCTGGTGCTGGCGTTCTTCAACCAAGGCGAGGTGTGCACCTGCCCATCGCGGGCGTTGATCCAGGAGTCGATCTACGAGCCGTTCATGGCCGAGGTGATGAAGAAGATCGCCAAGATCACCCGCGGCAACCCGCTGGACACCGAGACCATGGTCGGTGCCCAAGCCTCGGAGCAGCAATACGACAAGATCCTTTCCTACCTGCAGATTGCCCGGGAGGAGGGCGCCCAGCTGCTCACTGGTGGTGCTGCCGAGCGGCTGCAGGGTGACCTCGCCAGCGGCTATTACATCCAGCCGACCCTGCTCAAGGGCAACAACAAGATGCGGGTGTTCCAGGAAGAAATCTTCGGCCCGGTGGTGGGTGTGACCACCTTCAAGGACGAAGCCGAAGCACTGGCAATCGCCAACGACAGCGAATTTGGCTTGGGCGCAGGCCTGTGGACCCGCGACATCAACCGCGCCTACCGCATGGGCCGGGCGATCAAGGCCGGGCGCGTGTGGACCAACTGCTACCACCTGTACCCGGCGCATGCAGCGTTTGGTGGCTACAAGAAGTCCGGGGTGGGCCGTGAGACCCACAAGATGATGCTCGACCACTATCAGCAGACCAAGAACCTGCTGGTGAGCTACGACATCAACCCGTTGGGCTTCTTCTAATACTACGCGGACAATGTGGGAGCGGCCTTGCGTCGCGATAGGGCCGCACAGCGGCCCCAGGATATGCGCGCTGAAGCGGATATTGCTGGGGCTGCTGCGCAGCCCAATCG
>NZ_JBDJLK010000131.1:0-10226 GCF_039673335.1 Pseudomonas sp. TWI929 | reverse complement strand
GCGTCCCCCTGGGGGCGCGCCCCGGCGCCGCGATAGGGGTGCGAAGCGCCCCCCACACGCCCGAATCTGTCCACTACTCAGGCACTCACCCCAATGAGGCCAGAGCAATGCCAGCCCCCACCCCCTCAGCCCAGATAGACACCCACATCGCCGCCCACCCCGACTGGCGCGGCATCACCCTCGCTCACCTGCGCAAACTGATCCACCAGGCAGACCCGGAGGTGGTGGAAGAGGTCAAATGGCGCGGCGTCCCCGTCTGGTCCCACGCCGGCATCCTCTGCACCGGTGAAATCTACAAGGACAAGCTCAAGCTGACCTTCGCCAAGGGCGCACGGCTGGATGACCCGACAAAGCTGTTCAACGCCAGCCTCGATGGCAATACGCGTAGAGCCATCGACCTGTTCGAAGGTGGCACGCTCGATGAACAGGCCTTCAAGGCTCTGATCCAGAGTGCAGTGGCGGTAAATCTGGCCAAGCCCTGACTGGACCGCTCGGCTTGGCAAACTGGCAATGCCCCGGCATATACCGCATACTTGTCGGCAAACGCCGAATTAGGAGTCTGCCATGCTTGCCGAAGTGCTTCGCGACAACGGTTACCACGAGTACCGGGCGCGCCTGCAGGCGCTGCTGGAAATTCCCGAGCTTGCCAGCGACTTTGAAATCCACACCCGCATCACCCATGGCTTTGCCGCCACCTGGCTGGTGAGGCTGACCGAACTCGGTGTGTTCACGCCCGTGGAACGTGACCAGATCATTCCGCTGCGCACCCTGAAAACCCGCATCGAACGTGACCAGCCGCTGACCGTGGAAGAAAGCGATAGGCTGTTTCGCTCGGCCCATATCACCGCCATGGCTGAAGCCGTGTTCGGCGAAGCCGACAAGGCCAAGCGCTGGCTGTCCAAGCCCAAGGAGCGCTTCTCGGGGCTGACGCCGATGCAAATGCTGACCACCCAGCAAGGCACCACCCAGGTCGAGGAGATGCTGTTGCAGGTCGCTGAGGGCTTTGGCCTGTGATTCTATGGCGCATCAGCGCCTATGCAGACTTGAGCGGTACCGGCGGCTTGCGTGTCAGCGGGCGTTGGCACCAGGCGGGGCGGCCGGTGGTGTATGCAGCCACCAGCCCATCGGGGGCCATGCTCGAAGTGCTGGTGCATCTGGAGATCGACCCCGAGGATTTCCCCACCACCCTGCGCCTGATCCGCATCGAATTGCCCGACACGGTTTCGCAAGCGCAGCTGCCCGTCTTGCAGCCCGGCTGGTCCGCGCAGACCGAGCTTACCCGGGGCCTGGGCAACCGCTTTCTGGACGACTGTTCAGCATTGCTGCTGCCGGTGCCTAGCGCGATCATGCCCAGCACCACCAATTACCTGTTCAACCCCCGCCACCCGCAGGCGCAGAGCGCGACGATCCAGGTCGAGGACTTCACCCCGGACAGCCGCTTGTTCTGACGCGTGTTTACCACAGTGCTGCCGATGCGGCGGCCAGCACCCGGCCAAACACTTCAAGCGCCTTGTCCACTTCGGCCTCAGTGCTGAAACGGCCGATGCTCAAGCGCACGCTGTTGCGTGCCTGGCGCTCATCCAGCCCCAGTGCCAGCAGTACATGCGAGGCTGCATTGCTCGCCGAGTTGCAGGCCGAGGTGGTCGACAGCGCCAGTTCGCTGGCCAGCGCCGTGCTGTTGAAGCCATTACTGTCGATGCACACGTTCAAAGTGTGGGGAATACGTTGGCTGGCGCAGCCGTTGAGGGTGACCCCTGGCAAGGCCAGCAGGCCTTCGCGCAGGCGCTCGGCCAACTGTTCAAGGCGCTGGTGCTCGCTGTCGCCGGGTTGGCCGGCCAGGGCAAAGGCGCTGCCCATGCCAGCGATCTGGTGGGTCGCCAGGGTGCCGGAACGCAGGCCCTGCTCATGGCCGCCTCCGTGTATCTGCGCACGCATCAGTGTGCGGGCGCGCGGCCCCACATACAGTGCACCGATACCCTTTGGCCCATACACCTTGTGCGCCGAGAACGACATCAGGTCCACGGCCATGGCGCCCAGGTCGATGGCCAGTTTGCCCACGGCCTGCGCCGCATCCACGTGCAACAGGGCGCCGTGAGCGCGTACCTGTTCGCCAATCGCGGCAAAATCGGTAACTGTGCCCAGTTCGTTGTTGACCGCCATCAGCGATACCAGGCGAGTATTGGCGCGCAACGCCGCCTGCACGGCAGCGGGCTGGATCAAGCCGGCGGCATCTGGCGCAAGGCGGGTAACAGCCCAGCCCTGGCGTTCCAGTTCGGCAACCGTGTCGAGCACGGCCTTGTGCTCCAGCTGGCTGGTGATCAGGTGCCCAGGCTGGCCGATACCGTGGGCGATGCCCTTGAGCGCCAGGTTGTTCGATTCGGTTGCACCCGAGGTCCAGACCAGTGTCTCGGTTTGCGCACCGACGCGCTCGGCCACTTGCTGGCGGGCCTGCTCCACGGTTTGGCGAGCGGCTTGCCCGAAGGCATGGCCACTTGACGCTGGGTTGCCGAAGTTGGCCTGGCTGCCCAGGCAGGCGAGCATGGTTTCGATGACCCGGTCGTCGACTGGGGTAGTAGCGGCGTAATCGAAGTAGAGCGGGGCGCTAGGCATTGGGGCGGGTCCATGTCTGTCACCGTGAAATCGGCGATCGTTGGAGTAAGCGTACCCGCCACTGGTGAGATATTTTTCGCTTCCTACAGCCTATCTTTCGAGATGCGTAGGAAAAAATTCTCTCAAAATTTATTTTTGTAGGATTTTATTATTTCACTGGAGAGAGGCCATGAATGGCCCCTCTGGTAGTGCCTTCAAGCGGGTTCCAAGGCTTTCTCTTCCTCGGCTACCACGCGTTCGCACAACTCGGTGATTTGCTCGCGCATCCAGCGGTTGGCCGGGTCCTGGTCGGTGCTTTCATGCCAGTACAGGTGTGTTTCCAGCGCGGGCACTTCCACCGGCAGTGGGTGGTATCGCAACTGATGGCGGCGGGCGAAGCGCTCGGGGACGGTCATTGCCATGTCGGTTTGCTGCAGCACCTGCGAGGCCATCAGGTAATGCTGTGAGCGCAGGGCGACCTTGCGCTGTACGCCCATCTTGCCCAGCGCCAGGTCGACATAACCCAGGCCATTGCGGCGGCTGGAAATGTGGATATGGGTCATGCCCAGGTAACTGTCGAGGGTCAGCTTGCTGTCGGCCAGCGGGTGACCCTGGCGCAAGGCACATACGTAGCGGTCCTGCATCAGCTTGACGTGGCGCACCTGCGGGTCGGTATTCAACGGCGCGTCGATGGCGAAGTCCAGGCGGCCGGCGGCGAGTTCCTTGGTGGTCTCGCGGCGTTTGCACAGGAAGCTCTCGATCAGCACCGCCGGTGCCAGACGGCGCAGGCGCTGGAACAGCGGTGGCAGGATCACCGCCTCGGTCAGGTCGGTCATGCTGATGCGGAAGGTTTTGTTGGCCTGTTGCGGGTTGAAGATGCGGCTTTCCTGCACCGACGTGCGCAGCAGCGCCAGGGCGTTGCGTACCGGGCCGATGATGTTCTGCGCCATGGGCGTGGGCACCATGCCTTGTGCGGTGCGCACGAACAGCGGGTCGTTGAAGGTTTCGCGCAACCGCGACAGGGCGTTGGACACCGCTGGCTGGGTAATGCCGACAATCTGCCCGGCGCGGGTCAGGTTGGCTTCGGTGTAGATCGCATCGAACACGATGAACAGGTTGAGGTCGACCTTGCTGAGGTTCATGGGCGCCGCTCTTTGTTGGAGTTATTGGTCGATCATATATCGGTTATGAATGTTTATACACGCGGAAAATAGACTAGGTGGATGGGGCCTTGCTGCTCTAGGCTCTGGCCCATGTACTCCGAACCGTGAAGGTAGCCCCGATGGATTTCGCCTATTCGCCCAAGGTCCAGGCACTGCGCGAGCGCGTCACAGCGTTCATGGACGCCTATGTCTACCCCGCCGAGGCGGTGTTCGAGCGTCAGGTCGCCGAGGGTGACCGCTGGCAGCCCACTGCAATCATGGAAGAGCTCAAGGCCAAAGCCCGCGCCGAAGGGCTGTGGAACCTGTTCCTGCCCGAGTCGGAATACGGCGCCGGCCTGAGCAACCTGGAATACGCCCCGCTGGCGGAAATCATGGGCCGTTCGCTACTCGGCCCGGAGCCGTTCAACTGCTCGGCACCAGACACCGGCAACATGGAAGTGCTAGTGCGCTATGGCAGTGAAGCGCAGAAGCGCCAGTGGCTGGAGCCGCTGCTGCGTGGCGAGATCCGTTCGGCGTTCGCCATGACCGAGCCGGACGTGGCCTCTTCGGACGCCACCAACATGGCCGCCACTGCCGTGCGTGAGGGTGACCAATGGGTGATCAACGGCCGCAAGTGGTGGACCTCCGGTGCCTGCGACCCGCGCTGCAAGGTGATGATCTTCATGGGCCTGTCCGACCCTGAAGGGCCACGCCACCAGCAGCACTCGATGGTGCTGGTGCCGACCGATGCGCCCGGCGTGAAGATCGTTCGCCCGCTACCCGTGTTTGGTTACGACGATGCGCCGCATGGCCACGCCGAAGTGCTGTTCGAGAACGTGCGGGTGCCGTACGAGAACGTGATTCTAGGCGAGGGCCGTGGTTTCGAGATTGCTCAGGGTCGCTTGGGCCCAGGCCGCATCCACCACTGCATGCGCTCGATCGGCATGGCCGAGCGCGCGCTGGAGCTGATGTGCAAGCGCTCGGTCGAACGCACCGCCTTCGGCCGGCCACTGGCTCGCCTGGGTGGCAACGTCGACAAGATCGCCGACTCGCGCATGGAGATCGACATGGCCCGGCTGCTGACGCTGAAGGCGGCCTATATGATGGACACGGTTGGCAACAAAGTGGCGCGTAGCGAGATTGCACAAATCAAGGTGGTGGCGCCGAATGTGGCGTTGAAGGTGATTGACCGGGCGATCCAGATACATGGCGGGGCAGGGGTGAGCGGCGACTTCCCGCTGGCTTACATGTATGCCATGCAGCGCACCCTGCGCCTGGCCGACGGGCCGGATGAAGTGCACCGGGCCGCGATTGGCAAGTATGAGATTGGCAAGTATGTGCCGGCGGAGATGATGCGTAACGGGCGGTGATTCAGCGACCTTTTCGCCAAACTGAAGTTATGCGCAATACCTGTCGGAGTGGCCTTGTGTCGCGAAAGGGCTGCACAGTAGCCCCAGGATTTCAGCTTCGCAGCATAAGTCGCTGGGGCTGCTATGCAGCCCTATCGCGACACAAGGCCGCTCCTACAGATGGCCGGTTTTCGACTTTTACATCGGGAATTAGCTGAAAAAAGATGGGCAGAACTTGTGCTGTAGGAAACTTTATTCTCGCCAGTAAGAAACAGTTAGGTCGGTTCTCAGATGGCTAACTTGGGCTGGTTTGTAGGAAACATCTGATTTTCGACCCAAGCCGCTTGTATCTCCCGTGCTGATGTTAGGTTTTAACCTCAACTTCGTGCACAGGGAGTTTGCATATGCGCACCAGTCTAGAGGGAAAAGGTCAGGC
This sequence comes from Pseudomonas sp. TWI929, assembly GCF_039673335.1. Lineage (NCBI taxonomy): Bacteria > Pseudomonadati > Pseudomonadota > Gammaproteobacteria > Pseudomonadales > Pseudomonadaceae > Pseudomonas > Pseudomonas sp. TWI929. The sequence continues at coordinate 4,710 of NZ_JBDJLK010000131.1, read as the reverse complement.
AGTAGATGGCGATGTCACCACAACGGGTGCTGTCTGTATTGCAACGGGGGCAGGCTATCTTGACGAGGGCCGAATGGTGCTGCGCGAAGGCGATCGCACCACGCCATGCCCTCTATGCGGGCAGGAGGGGATGGTCGCCGAAGGGGTGGACCATTTTATCTCCGATGGCCGGCGGGTGGCCATGGACGGTGCGCTGGTTGTCTGTGGCTGCTCGCCGGGCAGTAATCGGGTAGTTGCACCGGTAAATGAAGTACCGCCGTCCAGGCATTTCATTGCAGGGCGCGCGAATACCCACTTTGCCGAGCCATCAACTCCCGTTTACGCCGAACGTTTCTCCCAACCCGCAGCCGTTGCGATGCCAGGTACCCTGGAGCCTGGGTTTTACGTAGTTCCGCGACACATGTCATTCGCACAGGTACTGCTGGAATTGACCGGGCACGATGCCTCGTTGCCAATTTCCCGGCTGCAGCGGCTTAACCCGACGTTTGAGCAAGGCTTCAAGGCAGGGGAAATCTTCGTAATCGGAGACCCTGACAATGGCGATGCCTGCACCCGCGAGGAAGGCCAGCTGATGGCGGCTGCGCAGCACGCACGCCGTGCGCTGGCGGTGCTGGATTTCACCGAAGCGGACTTCATGATGCAGCACCAGGCCGAAATCGCCGGCTTGCTCGGCAACGCCAGCCAGTCCATGGGCGTGGGCACGGACATGCTGAAACAAGGGCTGAAGCAGGTCAGTCATACGCTGACCAGTATCGAGCAGCTGCATCAGCGCGAGTTTATGCGCCATGGGAATTTGAACAGCCCCAGCTTCTTTGCCGAACGGCGCAAGCTGCTGCACGAACTGGATGGTCAGCTGAAGGCTGCATTGCTTAACAAACAGCTGAACCTGGGGAGTTATGAGCGGCTTAAGAAGAGCTTGAATATTTCGACCAAGAGCCTTGTGCATCATTGGTCCAAGGCCGGCGGGCCGGGGCAGATTCCGGGGTATGCGACGCATCTGGACAAGGTGGCGCGGCTTGGCAAGTACCTTGAATATGGAGGGTATGCTGCGATTGGGTTGGGCGGGACATCTTCGTATCTAAAAGTGCAAGAGGTCTGTCGCGCTGGTGAGACTGAAGATTGTAAAAAGGTCAGATTTACCGAGACGGGAGGTTTTGCTACTGGAGCTGCCGGAGCAATGCTAAGCAGCTTAGGGGCAAATCTTGTATCTGGAACAATCTGTGCCGCTATTACCATGGGGTCGGCAGGTCTGGCTGCGCCGGTATGCGGCATAGTGCTGGTGGGCGCCAGCGGCATGGCTGGAGGAGTGCTGGGTGGGATGCTCGGTGAGTCGATAGGCGAGTCTATTTACGAGGCAACCAGTGATTGACATTACTGACTGGCAACCACTCGCTAAAGTGGCGATTCTACTAAGTCCTTTTGCTATAGGCATACCTGGGGTAGTCCTTAGTGCTGTCTCGACGTTGACCAAAGATTACGACGTGGCCTGCTCGGCCATCACCAGTAACCCCTATTTTGAAAGCATCAAGCGTGTCTGGGGTTCCGGGTCATTTAAGTGGCGCTGGATGACACTTTCTACGGTAAGTGGGTTAGTTGCATTTCCGTGGCTAGCGCTGCGAATGGGGCAACTGGATGCTGGCGAGTTAAATGCGTTTCCGCAGAAACTTAAGCGTAGGTTGAAAATTTCAGCTTGGCTAAGCATGACTGGCTTCATATGGATGGTGTTTGTATGGGCATTATTTAAGATCAAGTAGAGGAATTCAGACCCGCATCTGCGGGTCTTCCTCTTTCTGGTCGACTGTACAATCGGCATTTGCAGGTTGCTCCAGTGACTGATCTACGACAGCCACCTTCTCCCCCCGCGTCTTGATCAACGAAACCACCACCCCACCCAGCAACAACCCAAACGTCACCCCCAACGACAGCAACGCCGGCACCTTGCCCACCATGCCGTGATAGAAAATCTTGCAACCAATAAAGATCAACACCAGCGCCAGCGCGTACTTGAGGTACACAAACCGGTGCATCAGCGCCGACAGAGCAAAGTACAGCGAGCGCAGCCCAAGAATGGCGAAGATGTTCGAGGTGTAAACAATGAACGGGTCCTGGGTAATGGCGAAGATCGCCGGCACGCTGTCGACGGCGAATACCAGGTCGGCCAGCTCGATCAGCACCAGCGCCAGGAACAACGGTGTCGCGTAACGCAGCGCCTTGCTGTGCCCGGGCGGGGTCTGGCGGATGAAGAAGTGCGAGCCGTGGATCTGGTCGGTGACCCGCATGTGCCGGCGCACGAACTTGATGATCGGGTTGTTGTCCAGGTCCGGGTGGCTGTCTTCCTTCGACAGCGCCATCTTCACTCCGGTAAACAGCAGGAAGGCGCCGAACAGGTACAGCACCCAGGCAAAGTTCTGCACCAGTGCCGCGCCTACGCCGATCATGATCGCCCGCAGGAACACCACCCCGAGGATGCCCCAGAACAGCACGCGGTGCTGGTAGCGGCGGGGGATGGCGAAGTAGCTGAAGATCATCGCCATGACGAACACGTTGTCCATCGACAGCGACTGCTCGACCAGGAAGCCGGTGTAGAACTCCAGCGCCGGCTGTGCGCCCAGCTGGTACCAGACCCCGGCGCCAAACAGCACGCCGACGCTGAAGTAGCCTGAATACAGCAGCAGGCTCTCGCGCATTTCGATTTCCCGGTCGTGGCGGTGCAGCACGCCCAGGTCGAGCACCAGCAAGCCGATGACGATGGCCATGAACACCAGCCACAACCAGGCGCTGGTACCGAGGAAAGGAGTGGTGAGAAATGCCTGCAGAGCTGTCATGAGCCCCTCCTTGAATGTCGACGTTGCATGGCAACAGTGATCCGACATGGCGGCCTGGCAGCCGTCAGAGGGGCCCGGTATCACATGGGCTTGAGCCTAGACCCGTTTGCCAGTGATGCCGAATGGGGAGCTGTTACATTTCTTTGCCAGGGTCGACCCGGGTGGTTTGGCAATGCGGTCATTTGTAGGAGCGGCCTTGTGTCGCGAAAGGGCTGCAAAGCAGCCCCGGCGATTTATGCGAAAACGCTGAAACCCCGGGGCCGCTACGCGCCCCATCCGACCGGTCCGGCGCCCCGGCAAGGCCGCCCCACAGGGATCGCGCAGGCTTTTCAAATTTTGAGCAAGACAGTTGCTCCCACATTCTGGTGATGAGGTTCAATAAACCCATACTTCCACACGCCGGTTACGCAGTCGCCCTTGCTCCAGTTCATTCCCGGCCACCGGCAATTCATCACCCATGCCAGTCACCTCCAGCACCTCCACACCATCGCGCGCCAACTCGCGGCGCACCGCCTGCGCGCGCAGGCGCGACAGCAGCGCGGCGCGGCCGGGCGTTTCCTTGGGGTCGCCAAACCCCACCAGCACCGCCTTGCTCTGCAGCTTGCCGGCCTGGCGCAGGTACTCGGCCACCCGCTGCACATCGCGCAGGGCCTTGTTGTCGAGGCTGGCGCTGCCTTCCTGGAAGCGGAAGTTCACGCTCAGCCTTTGTGCCTGTTGGGCCAGGGTGCGATAACGTGGCGGCATGTCGACCTGGGGCGGCACGGGCTGGGCTTTGATCTGCTGCGAAACAAAACCCTGCTCGGCGACGATCGCCTGGCCGGCCGGGCTCTGGGCGAAATCAGCCAGGGCTTTGGCCTGGGGCTTGGGGTTGGCCGGCAGGTAGAAGTACAGGCGCCGTGACAACGGGTAGTCCTCGCTGGCCACCAGTGCGCGCTCCGGCAGCATGGCCGGCGCGTCGCCTTCAGCCACCGCCAGTACCTTGGCCCCGTGTACCGCAGCCAGGCTGCTGAAGCCAATGGCCTGGCGGTCGGCACCCACCCGCGCGGCCAGTTCGTCACTGGATTCGAAGCGCCGGGCCTTGGTCGACAGTTCGCCATGCTGGGGCTCCAGTACCAGCGCCTTGAAGGTCTCAAAGGTGCCGGAGCGGTCGTCACGGGCGTACAGGTGGATGGCCCCGCCGGTTACGCCTAGTTGCTCCCAGCGCTGGATCTGCCCGGAGAAAATCTGCGCCAGTTGCCCTGTGGTAAGTTGTGGCAGCGGGTTGTCGGGGTGGACGATAACCGCGACGCCGTCCAGGCCAATGACTTGCTCGGCAACGGCCGCGCGCAGGTCGCCCAAGGCCCGTAGCTGGCGCACCTCGTTGTCGTTGATTGGCCGCGAGGCGGCGGCGAGATCGGCCTCGCCTCGGCCTAGAGCGACGAAGCCGGTGCTGGAACCGTGGGCGGCGATGTCGATGCGCACAGGTTGGCCATGCGCGTCGCGCGCGGTGATCACGGTTTCGTTGGGCAGTTTGCCCGGTTGCTGTTCGATGGCGCTGGCTTGCTGTGCGCGCAGTTGGCCTTGCACCAGTGCCGGCAGCAAGGCAGCACCGATGGTGTTGGAGCCTTGCGCACGCATGTGCGTGGGCTCGGCCAGGGTTGCCAGCGGTAGCAGGGTGAGCAGCAAGACAAGCAGGCGGGGCATGCCGGGTGGCCCAATGGCATAGAGTTGGCCGGCAGATTACGACAGTGGCGTGATGATAATGTGACAGTCCGTAGGGGCACTGTCTGATGCCTGTCAGCTAGTTTCAATGGGCTGCTATGCAGCCCATCGCCGGGGCAACCACCCCCCCCCCAAAACACCCACCCAAACAAAAAGAAACAAACCCCAAGGAGCAGGCAGGTAC
>NZ_JBDJLK010000130.1:0-10623 GCF_039673335.1 Pseudomonas sp. TWI929 | reverse complement strand
ATCCCCCCCGCGTTTTCTTGTTTCTCAATATCCCTGGGGGGTCCCTCCCCCCCCCCCCCCCCACCCCCCGGCCGCTCCCACAAAACTGCGCACATCTATAATTGCTGGCCCACCCCCTGTTCAAGGAGCCAGCCATGGCCCTGGAAAAACACGGTACCTGCCTGTGCGGCGCCACCCGGCTCACCGTCACCGTCGACAACACCCATATCAGCGCCTGCCATTGCAGCATGTGCCGCAAGTGGACCGGTGGTCCGCTGCTGGTGGTTGATTGCAGCAAGCCGCCAGTGATCGAAGGGCGGGCGCCCAGCGTCTACGACTCGTCTGACTGGGCTCAACGCGCTTTCTGCGGCCAGTGCGGCACGCACCTGTACTACCGGTTGAAAGCCAACGACTTCCACGCCATACCGGTCGGCCTGCTCGACGGCGACCAGGATTGGGATTTCAACCTGCAGATTTTCGTGGAAGAGAAACCCGCCTGGTACTGCTTCGCCAACCAGACCAAGGAACTGACCGGGCAACAGGTGTTCGAGCAAAACAGCTGACTCAGGCCTGTGCCAGCAGCCACTCGGCAAACACTTGGGCGGCGGGCGAGGGCAGGGTGTGGCGGTCATTCACCAGGTAGTCGGCCTGGCCAGTGCGTACTTCAAAGTCGCACACCTGGCGGATCAGGCCGCTGTTGATGCGGTCGCGGGCCATCGACTCCCAGCCCAGGCCCACGCCCATGCCTTGCATCACCGCGTCGAACACCAGGTTCACCTGGTTGAAGGTCAGCGCATCGGCAGGGGCTTGGTAGCGCACGCCAAAATGGGCGAACCAGTCGTGCCAGTCCAGGCAGTTCCAGGCCGAGGCGTCGAGCTGGATCAGCGGCAGTGCCTGCAGCGCAGGCAGGCTGTCGACCTGGTTGAGGTCCCAGCTGCTGCTGGCAATCGGGTAGATCACTTCGTCGAACAGCTTGCTGGCCTGCAGTGAGCGCCAGCGGCCATGCCCGTAGAGAATACCGAAGTCGTAATCGGCGACCAGGCTCTCGTTGATGTCGTTGCTGGCATGGATGTTCACTGTCAGCCCGGGGTGCTGCTCGTTGAAGCGCAGCAGGCGTGGGAACAGCCAGTATTGCGCCACGGCATGGGTGCAGATGACGCTGACATGGCGGCTGCCATGGCCGCTTTTCAGGCGTTGGATATTAGCCAGCAGCTTGTCGAGCATCGGCTCGACAAAGCCATGGAAGTGCTCGCCGGCAGCGGTCAGCGCGATACCACGCGCGCGACGTTCGAACAGCTGGGTACCGAGCTGGTCTTCGAGCAGGCGAATCTGCTTGGAAATCGCGCTCTGCGTCAGGTAGAGCTCGCCGGCGGCACGGGTGAAACTGCCAGTGCGGGCCACTGCTTCGAAGGCTATCAGGGTATCGAGCGGGGGCAGGTGGCGGCTGTAGCGGCTCATGGTCGATTCCGTGCAACGGGATGGCTTGCCCGCGATAGGGCCCGCATCAGCAACATCATAATTTGCCCTGAGCCATTCCTCCAGGGAATGCCACCATGCAAATTGATCTTTTGCCCGACAACCCGTGCACAGGTAGCCTGCGCTCATCGTCAAACAGGAGCAGACACGTGAAACGCGGTGTGATGTACGCCGGCATGGCCGGTGCGTTATGGGGCATGGTGCTGATGGTTCCCGAGCTGCTGCCCGAGTTCAACCCGATGCTGCTGAGCAGCGTACGCTACGTAATGGTGGGGGTGATCTCGCTGTTGCTGGCCCTGCCCATGGTTCGCCAGCTGCGCCAGTTGACCGCGAGCGATGCGTGGATGCTGCTGCGCCTGGCAGTGATCGGCAATCTGGTTTACTTCGTGTTCCTGGTGGCGGCGATCCAGCGCCTGGGTGTGGCCCCGGCCTCGCTGATCGTCGGAGTGTTGCCGCTGACCATCACCTTGTACGGGCGCAACGACAGCGGCGCGGTGCCCCTGGCGCGGCTGGTCGGCCCGCTGGTGCTGATTCTCGCCGGCATGCTGTGCATCAACCTGGAAACCTTCGCCTTCGCCCCCGGCGACATCAACGACAAGCTGATGGGCTTGTTCTACGCGCTGGCCGCCTTGGCCTGCTGGACCTGGTACGCCGTGCAGAACAGCCGCTACCTGAAGCAGTGTGGCCATTTCGACAGCCATCAGTGGTCAGTGCTGTGTGGGGTGATGACCGGCCTGGCCAGCTTGTTGATGGTCGCCGGCCTGGCGCTGTGGCAGCCGCAGCAGTTGCAGGTGGAGGCGCCAATGTCGCGCTGGTGGTTGTTCTGGGCCGCCAGCCTGGCCTGTGCGGTGCTGGGCTCGTGGCTGGCCATGGCGTTGTGGAATGCTGCGTCCAAACGGTTGCCGTTGACCTTGAGCGGGCAACTGATCGTGTTCGAGACCCTGTTCGCGCTGTTGTATGCCTTCCTCTGGCGGCAGACCGGGCCGAGCTTGCTGGAAGGGGCGGCGATCGTGCTGGTAATTGGTGGCGTGCTGTGGTCGATGCGCCAGCATGAAACGCCACGCGAACTTGCCAAACCTGTGCATTCCTGAGAAAAGGGCGGCTTTGTTTTTCAGCGTTGGAGTATGCCCGTGAGCCAAGAACTGCAGATCATCGACCTGGTCGAGGGTGATGGCAAAGCTGCCGTCAAAGGTGCCCTGATCACTACCCAGTACACCGGCTGGCTGGCCGACGGCAGCGAGTTCGATTCGTCGTGGTCGCGCGGCAAGCCGTTCCAGTGCGTGATCGGTACCGGCCGGGTGATCAAAGGCTGGGACCAGGGCCTGATGGGCATGCGCGTTGGCGGCAAGCGCAAGTTGCAGGTACCGGCGCACCTGGGCTATGGCGAACGCAGCGTGGGGGCGATCCCGCCGAATTCGGACCTGACCTTCGAGATCGAGCTGCTGGAAGTGCTGACGCGGGATGATTGAGTGGCCACATTGCAACCCCAGGTTCTTGCACGCTACACATTTTCGCAACACCCATCCCCTAATCTAGGCCTTGCCTAGGGAACGGCATCCACCTCCAGGGAGGAACCAAACGGGTTCAGGGCACTCTGACCCTCACTCGTTGCCAAGGATGGCATTCACTACAATGGCGCCCTGCAACTGGCGGGGCGATGTGGCGGGTCAACCCGATTTTCTTTGCCACACGAGCCTGCCTTGATGAAGTTGCCAACATTCTTCCGCCGTCGCCGTCACTTGCTGCTGAGCCTGGTGCTTACAGCTGTTGCCGTACCGCTGGCGCTGGAAGCTGTCGAAAGCCGGGCGCAACCGGTGGATGGCACCCAGACCCTGGTGTTCTTGCGCCATGCCGAGAAGCCGGGCGAGGGCTTGGGCCAGTTGAACTGCCAGGGCCTCAACCGTGCGCTGGACCTGGCTACCGTGCTGCCCGAGCGCTTCGGCAAGGCCGACTACGTGTTTGCCGCCAACCCCTCGCGGCATGTCGAGGAAGGCAGCAAGGACGAAAGCTACAGCTACATCCGCCCGCTGATGACCATCACCCCCAGTGCCATCCGCCTGGGCTTGCCGGTGAACATCGACTACGGCGCCAACGACACCGACGAACTGGCCGATGAGTTGCTCAGCGAAAAATACCGCAATGCCACCATCTACGCCGCCTGGTCCCATGGTTACCTCCCGGAATTGATCAATACCGTGGCCGGCAAGGCGCTGGGTGAAGAGCGGGTGATCACCGAAGACTGGAACGGCGATGACTTCGACACCCTCTACGTACTGACCCTGACCTGGCACGACGGCAAGGCTAGCCTGCTCAGCCGCAACGTGCGCCAAGGCCTGAATGATGGTGCGCATAGCTGCCCGACCTGATCCGCTGGTACTGTTCCGTCAGCAAGGCCGAACAGGGATGAGCGATGAAGCAGCAGGTAACAGTAATCGGTGGCGGCGTGATTGGCCTGGCAACGGCCTATGCGCTGGTCCGTGAGGGGTGGTCGGTCGACCTGGTCGAGGCCCGCGACAGCCTGGCGTCGGCCACCAGCTTCGCCAATGGCGGGCAATTATCCTATCGCTACGTGGCACCACTGGCCGATGCCGGTGTGCCGTGGCAGGCATTGGGCTGGCTGTTGCAGGGCGAGTCGCCGCTGCGCCTGCGTTTGCGCCTGGACCCGGCGCAGTGGCGTTGGCTACTGGCGTTCACCCTGGCTTGCCGGCGCAGCGTCAACCGCCGCAATGCCGGGCAATTGCTGGAGCTGGCGCTGCACAGCCAGGCCGTGTTGGCGCAATGGCGTGAGGACGATGGCCTGGGCGAATTTGCCTGGCGGCGCAATGGCAAGCTGGTGGCCTTTCGCAGTGAGCGCGCGTTTGCCCAAGGCCGTGATCAGCTGATGGACCCGGCCAGCCAACAGGTGTTGGCGGCCGCCGAACTGCGCGCACTGGAACCGGCCCTGGACGGTGCACCGTTTGTGGGTGGTGTGTTTACAGCGGGTGAAGAGGTCGGCGACTGCCACCTATTCTGCCAGCGCCTGGCGGCGTTGTTGCGCGCTTCGGGGCAGTGCCGCTTGTTGCTGGGCCGGCCAGTGACGCAACTGGTACAGCACAAGGGCCAAGTGGTGGCGCTGCAACTGGGCGATGAGCGGCTGGGCGTGGAACAGCTGGTGCTGTGCGCCGGGCATCGCGGCCCGAGCCTGGCATTGCCGGGGCTGAAGCTTCCGATCTACCCTTTGAAGGGCTATAGCCTGACGGCGCCGATCAGCGCCGGGCACCGCGCGCCGGAGGTGAGCCTTACCGACTATGAGCGCAAGATCGTCTATGCCCGCCTGGGCCAGCAGCTGCGGGTGGCGGCAATGGTGGACATTGTCGGTTTCGACGAGTCGGTGGAAAAGCGCAGGTTGCAGAGCATGCGGCGGCTGGCGCTGGAGACGTTGCCGAAGGCGGCGGATTATGGCCGGGCGGTGGAGTGGGCCGGGATGCGGCCGGCGACACCGACTGGGGTGCCGATCATTGGCGGCACGGTGTATCGCAACTTGTGGTTGAACCTGGGGCATGGGGCCTTGGGGTTCACATTGGCCTGCGGCAGTGCGCAGCGGTTGGCCAGAATGATGGGCTGACAGTACTGGCCTATTCGCGGGCTTGCCCGCTCCCACAGGTACAGCACAGCCCTTGCGAGCGGTGGGGTCCCTGTGGGAGCGGGCAAGCCCGCGAATAGGCCGGGTCAGGCGATAGATGGCTAGCGGCCGAAGCGCATCGGCCAACCCACCACTTTCTTCTCCCGCGGTGTGGCATAGGTGCGCACCTTGGAGGTGCTCAGGCCCATGCGCACCAGCGATTCAGCAATGGTCACCGCCGCACTCACACCATCCACCACCGGCACGCCTGTACGCTGGCGGATCTGTTCATCCAGCCCGGCCATGCCGCCGCAACCCAGGCAGATCACCTCGGCCTTGTCGTCACGCACCGCGCGTTCGGCCTGCTCGACGATGGCTTCCACTGCCCGCTGTGGGTCGGCTTCCAGTTCCAGCACCGCCAGCCCGCTGGCGCGCACCGAGGCGCAGCGGTCATACAGGCCAGAGAGCTTCAGGCGGTCCTCGATCAGTGGCACGGTGCGGTCCAGGGTGGTCACCACCGAGTAGGCATGGCCCAGGTACATCGCCGTGCTGGCGGCGGCATCGGTGATATCCACCACCGGCACGTTCAGCAACTCCTGCAGGCCTTCGCGGCCGTGTTCACCGTAACCCGCCTGGATCACGGCGTCGTAGGGGCCGTCGTAGGCCAGCACCCGGTCCATCACGGCGATGGCGGCCAGGTAGCTTTCGAAATTGCCCTCTACCGACTCGGCGCCGAACCACGGGGTAAGGCCGATGATCTCGGTACCGGGCGCGGCCACCGCGCGGGCCTGTTCGGCAATGGCTTGGGTGATGGCTTCGGTGGTGTTGACGTTGGCGATCAGAATACGCATGGGTAGTCCTCCCTGATCAATGGCTGCTGTGGTCGACGGCGATGCATTCGCCGCTGACGTCGTGGTATTGGCGCTTGCGAGGTGCGATCAACAGGTACAGGGTGGCGGCTATGCCGGCACCGATCAGCCAGGAGAACGGCGCCACGCTGTGGAAGTTGGGTACCAGGGCCAGGACGATGGCCAGCAGCGCGGCCGGCACGAACGCGGCCACGGCGCGCAGGTTGATGCCCTTGGTGTAGTGGTAGGCGCCGGCCGGGTCTTCGCTATACAGCTGCGGCACGTTGATGCAGCCTTTGCGCAGCAACCAGTAGTCGGACATGATCACCCCGTACAGCGGGCCCAGCAGGGCACCCAGGCCAGACAGGAAGTACACGATCACCAGTGGGCTGTTGTACAGGTTCCACGGCAGGATCAGCACCGCCAGGGTGGCACTGATAAGCCCGGCACGGCGGAAGTTGAGGTGGCGCGGTGCCAGGTTGCTGAGCACGAAGGCCGGGGCGACGAAGTTGGCCATGATGTTCACCGCCACGGTGACGATCAGGAAGGCCAGGCAGCCGAGCACCAGGAATGGCGTGCTGGGGATGGCGGCGACGATCTGCGTCGGGCTGTCGATGATCTGGCCGTTGATCTGGAACTGCGCGCCGCACAGCACCACGGTAATCACGGCGAACACCAGGATGTTCACCGGCAGGCCCCAGAAGTTGCCCACGCGGATGGTCTTGCGGCACGGCGAGGAGCGGGCGAAGTCACAGAAGTTCAGCACCAGGGTGCCGTAGATCGCCAGCCACAGTGCGCCGCCGGCAAAGATGTTGCGCCACATCTCATAGCCGGTCAGTGGCTCGGCCACCGACCAGGCGATGCGCGCATCGGCCTTGAAGTACATGAACACCGCCAGGCTGGCGACGGTCAGCAGGATCACCGGGCCGGCGAAGGCCTCGTAGCGGCGCACCATCTCCATGCCGTAGGCAAGGATCACCAGTTGCACCAGCCAGATCGCCACGAAGCATACCCAGCCCAGGCTCGACAGGCCGAGGATGCTGTCGTGGTCGTAGGCTGCCATTTGCGGCCACACGGCGGTAAGCAGCACACGCAGCACCACGGAGGCCAGGTAGGTCTGGATGCCGAACCAGGCGATGGCGATGACCGCGCGGATCAGCGCCGGGATCTGCGCGCCGTGGATGCCGAAGGCGATGCGGCTGATGACCGGGAACGGTACGCCGGTTTTCTGCCCCATGTAGCCGGACAGGTTCATGAAGAAGTACACCAGCGCCGCACCAATGGCCAGCGACAGCAGGATTTGCCAGCCACCCAGGCCGAGGGCGAACAAGCCCATGGCGAACGAATAGTTGGCGATGTTGTGCACATCGTTGGTCCACAGCGCAAAGATGCTGTAGCCGCCCCAGCGACGGCCTTCGATACGGGTAGGCGCGAGGTCGCGGTTATGCAGGCGCGGGCTCAGGACAAGTTCTGGCGGGTGGCCAACAAGGGTGGAATCGGGGTGGGTGCTGGCGACGGATAGTTCAGGGGCAAGGTCGAGGCTGCTACTCATTCCGGCGGGCTCCTGATGCACATGGACTGCGATGAGCGGGCATGCGCACGGGCTCGCCATCTCGTCGGTGCAGCGTTGGCATCACAGGGTTCTGGGCGCGGCGGCCAACATTGGGTCGGCGTCGCGGGTTCTTGTGTATTTATGTTTTGATCGGTTTGTATACAAAACACGAACACACAAAAGCGAGTTCCATGCCAAGGAAAAAGCAACTTTCAGCTGGCTATCATTTTGAATCTAGGTTGTTGAAAAATAAGTTGATGAAATGAAGGGAATATAAGTTGACCAAATGAACAGGTTTAATTTTTTAGACAGGTAGTTAGTTGATCAATTGGTCAGAATTAGTTGCGGGAAGTGTGTAACGTATTGGGGCGTTACTGGGGAAAATGCACACAAAAATGGCACCTATGGTGACATTATTGTGTACAAAAATTGGTCAGCTTTTTCCTGTGCTGGCCTCTTAGCGGGTGAACCCGCTCCCACAGGGGCTGTGTAGCTCTTGTGGGAGCGGGCTTACCCGCGAAGAGGCCGGAGCAGGAAGAAATCAGTCCATTGGCGGCAACCGCCGCTTCACCGGGCTTTTCTTGATGATCGCGGTGTTGGTCTCGGCCAGCACATTGATGCGGTCGAGCAAGGTGTCCAGCTGCTCCATCGAGCGCACATGCAGGCGGGCTATGAAGCAGTCCTCACCGGTAACCTTGTCGCACTCGGTGAACTCGGGGATGGCAATGATCTGCCGCTCCACCTCTTGCAGCTGCCCCGGCAGCGGGCGGATGCGCACAATAGCCTGCAGTTGGTAACCAAAGGCGCGCGGGTCTACCTCCACGGTGTAGCCGCGCAGCACGCCACGCTCCTCCAGGCGGCGCAGGCGCTCGCTGACGCTGGGCGCAGACAGCCCGCTGATCTGTGCCAAGGCCTTGAGCGAGCGGCGCGAGTCTTCCATCAGCGCATTGATAAGCATTTGATCGATGGCATCGGTCATTGTTACCTCGTCAGGTAATTCGCGTGATTTGCCTTGATAGTAAAGGCAAGGCTGCTTATCTGCCTTGGTTATCCGCTGGAAGGCCCACCAGCAACCTTTGCATACTGTTGCCATCGTCAACAGGAGGTGTGAGATGGACAGTTCATTGCGCCGTGGCTCGCTGGAAATGGTCGCCGCCATGCTGATTTCCGGGACCATTGGCTGGTTCGTGCTGGTGTCTGGCCAGCCGGTGCTGGAGGTGGTGTTCTGGCGCTGCGTATTCGGTGCCGTGACCTTGCTGGTGATTTGCGCCGTTTTCGGCTTTTTGCGGCCAGGGGTGATCAGCCGCACGGCGTTCCTGCTGGCGGTTGCCAGTGGCGTGGCCATCGTTGGTAATTGGCTGCTGTTGTTTGCCTCCTATTCGCGGGCATCGATTGCCATCGGCACGGCGGTGTACAACGTGCAGCCGTTCATGTTGGTGGGGCTGGCGGCGCTGTTTCTGGGCGAGAAGATCACCTTGGCCAAGGTCACCTGGCTGAGTGTGGCGTTTCTCGGCATGTTGGCCATCGTCAGTGCCCATGGTGCGGGGCAGGGGAGCGGTGAGGACTATCTGTTGGGCATCGCCCTGGCGTTGGGCGCGGCATTTTTGTATGCCATCGCTGCGTTGATCATCAAGCGCCTGAGTGGCACGCCACCGCACCTGATTGCACTGATCCAGGTGACCACTGGGGTGTTATTGCTGGCACCTTGGGTGAAGCTTGGTGGCTTGCCGGGGGAAATGCCGGCGCTGGCCAGCCTGCTGACCCTGGGCATGGTGCATACCGGCTTGATGTATGTGCTGTTGTACAGCGCCATCCAGCGCCTGCCCACGGCGTTGACCGGGGCGCTGTCGTTCATTTACCCGATTGCAGCGATATTGGTGGACTGGGTGGCGTTCGGGCACCGCCTGGCGCCGATGCAGTGGCTGGGGGTGGGCTTGATTCTGCTGGCGGCGGCGGGGATGCAGCAGGGGTGGTGGTTCCGGCCGACACGGGTTGCAGTCAAGCCTTGAGCTGACCTTGCTGGCCTCTTCGCGGGTAAACCCGCTCCCACAGGTACTGCACATGCCTTAGGACCTGTGCGATCCCTGTGGGAGCGGGTTTACCCGCGAAGAGGCCGGCAAGGTAGAATGCCGCTTTTGCCAGCCTGCGACCCACCATGACTTCGCCAATCCACACCCTGGAGCAACACTTGCTCGCCGCCCTAGACCCTGCCCCGCAGGAAACCCGCCGCCTGTTCCACGGCCGTGGCCGCTGCTGGGCGGGCCTGGAGCAGGTTACTGTCGACTGGCTGCAAGGCGTGCTGTCGGTCGCCCTGTTCCGCGAACCGCCCGAAGGCCAGTTGGCCGAACTGGAAGCCATGCTGCGTGCCTTGGTTGAACGCCCGCAGTGGACTGGCCAGGCAATCATCATCCAGCACCGCTACCTGCCCGACAGCCCGGGCCAGTGGCTGCTGGGCGAGCCATGCCAGCAGCGCGAGGTGGTCGAGGACGGCCTGACTTACCTGCTGGACCTGGGTGTGCGACAAAACAACGGCCTGTTCCTCGACATGCGCTATGGCCGACGCTGGGTGCGCGAGCAGGCGGCGGGCAAGCGCGTGCTGAACCTGTTCGCCTATACCTGCGGCTTCTCGGTGGCGGCGATTGCCGGTGGCGCCGAGCAGGTGGTGAACCTGGACATGGCCAAGTCGGCGCTGTCGCGGGGCCGGGACAACCACCGCCTCAACGGCCATGATGCGTCGCGTGTGGCGTACCTGGGGCACGAGCTGTTCAAGTCGTGGGGCAAGGTGCGCAAGTACGGGCCTTACGACCTGGTCATCATCGACCCGCCAACCTTCCAGCGTGGCAGCTTTGTGCTGACTCAGGATTACGCGAAGATCCTGCGGCGCTTGCCGGAGTTGTTGAGCGAGGGTGGGACGGTGCTGGCATGCGTGAATGACCCGGGGATCGGGCCGGAATTTTTGATTGAGGGGATGGCGGAGCAGGCGCCGGAGCTGGCGTTTGTCGAGCGGCTGGAGAATCCGCCGGAGTTTCCGGATGTGGACCCGTCGGGGGGCTTGAAGGCTTTGGTATTCCGCCAGGGTTGATGTTGCCTTTACTGGCCTCTTCGCGGCTGAAGCCGCTCCCACAGGGGCCCCACAACATTCAGCCCTGTGGTGATCCTGTGGGAGC